>JBFGHG010000732.1:0-2726 GCA_041578395.1 Acidobacteriota bacterium | reverse complement strand
CGGCACCTTCTCAAACGAGGCGCTGCTGGCCGGCACGGCCCTCAACCGCATGGGGCGGGCCGAGGCCGGGATGGGTGTCGACGCCGGCGACTTCGACGGGGACGGTGACGAAGACCTCTTCATGACCCACCTGAACATGGAGTCCAACACGCTGTACGTCAACGACGGCGCGGCCCTGTTTCAGGACGTCACGGCCGGTGCCGGCCTGGCTCACACCAGCCTGGCCTTCACCGGCTTCGGGACGGAGTTTTTCGACTACGACCAGGACGGCCGGCTGGACCTCTTCTCGGCCAACGGGGCGGTGCGCAACCTGGAGTCGGCGCGGGACCGCCCCTATCCGTACGACCAGCGCAACCAGCTCTTTCACAACCAGGGCGACAGCCGCTTCCTCGACGTCACAGAAACGGCCGGCCCGGCGTTTCAGCTTTCGGAAGTGAGCCGGGGCGCGGCTCTCGGAGACGTCGACGGAGACGGCGACCTGGACGTCCTGGTCGGCAACAACCGGGGACCGGCGCGGTTGCTGCTCAACGAAGCGGCCGCCGGGAACTGGCTGCAGATCGAGCTGCGGAGTCCGGGGGCGAACCGCTTCGCTTTGGGCGCCCGGGTCGGGCTGGTGCTTCCGTCCGGCCGGACGCTCTGGCGCCGGGTCCGGGTCGACGGCAGCTACCTGAGCAGCAGCGACCCGCGGGTCCACTTCGGCTTGGGGAGCGGCGAGAGCTACCAGGAGGCTCGCGTGCACTGGCCCGACGGCAGCCGAGAAGGGTTCCCCGGAGGCTCCGCCAACACGGTTTCGAGGCTTCAGCAAGGCGCCGGCGCGCCTCTCCCCTAAGCGCTTCGAGGAAAAGCCAAAAAAAAACCGTAGAGACGGGTTTACAGCCGAATCGGGGCACCCTACAATCAGGTATCGGAGGCTTGCGTCCCGACACGTTTCAACCAACCTGGGAGGGTTTCGAAATGGCATCAACTCAACGACCGAGAGTCTCGGTACTCGGATACGTCTGCCTGGCGCTCGTGATGGCGCTGGCAGCAGGCGGCACGGTACAGGCGCAGGTCCTGTACGGATCCATCACGGGCGACGTGATCGATCCGACCGGCGCGACTGTCCCCGGCGCCGAAGTCCGGGTTACCAACGTGGCCACCAACTACACGCAGTCCACCGTGACCGGCGACACGGGAGGGTTCATCCTCAAGAACGTCCCGGCGGGAACCTACCGGTTGCGCGTGAGCCTTGCCGGCTTCAAGGAGTACGTGGCCGAAAACGTAGCTGTCACGGTCGGGAACGTGACGCGCCACCGGGCCTCGCTCTCGGTGGGCGAGATCGCCGAATCGGTGACGGTCTCTTCGGCCGCCACGGTGCTGAAGACCGACACCACGGACGTGAGCGCCCAGCTCGAAGAGAAAGAGCTCTCCGACCTTCCCCTGGGCAACTACAAGAATTACCAGAGCCTGATCAACCTGGTTCCCGGGGCCACGCCGGCGGGCTTTCAGAACGCCGTCATCGACACGCCCCAGCGGGCGCTGACGACCAACGTCAACGGGACCAACCGTAACAACAACAACACGCGCATCGACGGCGCCATCAGCGTCAACATCTGGCTGCCGCACCACACGCGCTACGTGCCGCCGTCCGAGACGATCCAGGTGGTGAACATCTCCACCAACAACTTCGACGCCGAGCAGGGCTTCGCGGGCGGCGCGGCCACCACGGTCATCACCAAGAGCGGGACCAACGAGCTGCACGGCTCCGCCTTCTGGCTGCACGAGAACAGCGCCCTGGCCGCCACGGAGTTCTTCACCAACGCGGCGGGCAACGAGAACCCCACCAGCATCCGCAACATCGGCGGCTTCACGGTGGGTGGCCCCATCAAGAAGGACAAACTCTTCTTTTTCGGCGGCTTCGAGGCGCAGATCGAACGGCTGGGCATCACCCGCACCCAGACGGTCCCCACGGCGGCGATGCGCGCCGGCGACTTCAGCGCTTTCGCCAACACCATCTTCGACCCGGCCACGGGCGACGCCGACGGTGCGGGACGCACGGCCTTCGCCAACAACCAGATCCCAGGTGGCCGCATCAGCCAGGCGGCCGCCATCATGCAGGACCGGCTGCCGTTGCCGAACCTCCCCGGTACCACGGCCAATTTCCAGCGGTCGGGAACGCAGCAGTACAACCGCTACAACTACGACGGGAAGATCGACTGGTACCGCAGCGACACCCACCGGATCTTCGGCAAGTACGGGCTGATGGACGCCCTGGTGTCGGCCGAACAGGTCTTCGGACCGGGCGGCGGCACGGGACTGAGCACGGCCGGCTCGGGTGACGGGGACACGCTGGTGCACGTCATCGGCATCGGCCACAACTGGACCTTCGGGCCCAACTTCCTGGTGGACGGCAACTTCGGTCTGAGCGACATGAGCCAGACGGTGCTGCCGCCCGACTTCGACCTGGGCAACTTCGGCCAGGAGGTGCTGGGGATTCCCGGCACCAACGCCACCGACGACCGCTCCTGCTTCGAAGGCCGCTGCAACGGCATCCCCGGCTTCTTCGTCTCCGGCTTCTCCGGTTTCGGCGGAGTCGACGGCTGGAGCCCCATCTTCCGCGACGAGCGCAGCTACACCTTCACCCACAACTTCAGCTGGTCCCGGGGGAATCACGAACTCCGCTTCGGTTACGACCTGGTCCGCCACGAGCTGACCCACTGGCAGCCGGAGATCGGCAGCGGCCCGCG
>JBFGHG010000731.1:0-2728 GCA_041578395.1 Acidobacteriota bacterium | reverse complement strand
TGCTTGCAAAGCAGGTGCTCGTCCAGCCGCCCATGGCGCTTCCGACGTGTCATCCTACGGGGACACCGAGGGCTCTGAGTACTCCGCGTTCGACCTCCTCCAATCGTTCCCGGGAAATGGGCCCCCCCAGGGCCCGTTCGCTGATCAGGTCCTTGGGAAGGGTGGTGATTTGTTCACACTTCAGCACGGACTTCCGAGGGATACCGCCTTCGCCCTTGCGCAGGCGGACGTGGGTGGGGGCCAGCCGGAGAATCGTCGTAACTGGAATGACGAGAACATCGCTGGCGAGCCGATTGCGGACGTCCAGCGAAATGACCAGGGCAGGGCGCGTCTTCGGTTTGGCCTCACCCGGGACGGTGACCCAGTACAGGCAACCTCGCTGCGGAGCGGAGCTCACTTCCAGCTCTTCTCCAGCTGTCGGCCGCTCAGCCCAGCCCATTCTTCCTCTTCGAGCCGCTCCTGTGTACTGCGGTCCCGGTAGTAAGCCGCCATCTCCTCTTCCAGCTGGCGACGCCTCCCTTCGATCAGCCAACGCTCGAGTGCGATCTCCACGATCTCACTCCGAGACCGAGCGCCGCGCGAGGCGCGGTCGACACGCTCGAGGACGGAACGATCGATGCTCACTGATATTTTCGCTTTCGTCATGGCTGCTCCAAGTGGTACGACCAATCATACTACCATTGAGCGTTGCTCGACGCGGAGATCGCGGCCGCCCGGGTCGCCCTGCGGGCCGCGACGATCCCAGCGATCTGGACGTCTCGGGTTTCGACCGGCCGGCCAGCCCGGCGACGCTTTGCAGCGATTCGTCCGGCCGCCTCGGCGGCGGAGGCGTCGAACGCCGCGACTCTCTTCTCGAACTTCTCTTCGAGGGAGGAGGCAAAAGCATCTTCCAGCATTCGCCCGCGCCAAGCGGCAACCAGGAGCTCCAGCCCGAAACGTATTTCGAAGACCGTGATGGAGGTCGTCCAGATGGAATCCGGCGGCTGCGCGTCCAACCAAGAGACCGAATGAAATCATGCTATCGGTGCGCGGAGGAGGACCTTCCCATACAGCGTTGCCTCCGGCGCTCGTCGGCACTCCCCACGGAGAGCCACCTCGAAGGAGGGCCGGAATCTGCAGCCTGCGGCGGCTATTTGCGCCGGCTCTTCTTCAGCACCGAAAGGTGGTCGCGGAACTTCCGCCGGACGTCGATGAACTCCCGGTGGTCGAGCAGCAGTTCCCGCGAGACCTGACGGATCTCGTTGTCTTCGCGGACGGAGATCGTCCCTTCGGCGGCGGAGACCGCGAACAGGCAGCGCAGCAGCGCCAGCTTCTGCTCGCGCGAGGCGATCTTGTTGAACTCCTTGGTGACCAGGTAGTTCTCGGTCCCGCCGAACAGCTTGTTCTGCGACTTGGCCATCTGCACGACCAGGATGGCCTGCTCGGGAGGCAGACCGGCTTCCTCGGACACGATCCGCTCCATGGCGGCCGTTTCCTCCTCGCTGATCTCCATGTCGGCGTGCGCCGCGCGTCCCAGGATGTAGGCGAAAGCGGCCACGTAGCGGGCCTCGTCGGGCGGCAGCTCGTCCAGCTGGCGGACGATCTTGCGCACGGTCTCGGTCTCGCCCAGGGCAGGGTCCGCCGCCGGGCCGGCCTCCCAGCCGAGGAACTTCAGAATCGATTTCATGGTGCTAACCTCGCCCATCTTCCCGGAATCCCCCGGCGGGTGCAAGGCTTGACCCTGCTCGGCGTGCAAAGATACTCTCGCCCGATCATGACCCGAGCCGATCGCCCCAAATCCCTGACTCTGCTGCTGCTGCTTTGCACGGCCCTGGCCGCGGGCTGCAGCGAAACCGAGCCGGACGTTCCCGTGGAGACGACCGAGATCACGGAAACGGAGATCCTGTGGGACCGCTACGGCGTGCCGCACGTCTACGCCGTCGACTCCGACGAGCTGTTTTACGCCTTCGGCTGGGCCCAGATGGAGAGCCACGGCGACCTGATCCTGCGGCTGTACGGGGAGAGCCGGGGGCGGGCCGCGGAGTACTGGGGTTCGGAACACCTGGAGCAGGACGAGTGGATCCGCACGGTCGGGATTCCGACCCGGGCCCGGGAGTGGTACGAAGCACAAGCCCCGCAGCTGCGGGGCTTCCTGGACGCCTTCGCCCGCGGCATGAACGATTTCGCCGAAAAGCACGCCGACCGGATCGGCGCGGAGGTGCGGGCCGTGCTGCCGGTTCAGCCCGACGACTCCCTGGCGCTGTCCCACCGCGTGATCCACTTCGAGTTCGTCACCAGCCCCCGCTCCACCCAAAGCCTGGAGCGGGCCCTGGGCCGTGCCGCGGGTTCCAACGCCTGGGCCGTCGGACCTTCCCGCTCCGCCAGCGGCAACGCCATGATGCTGGTCAACCCCCACCTGCCCTGGTCGGGCTTCTATCTCTGGTACGAAGCCCACCTGGTCTCGCCCGACCTCGAGTTCTACGGCGCCTGCCTGGTGGGCCAGCCTTTCATGGCCATCGGCTTCAACCGCCACCTGGGCTGGACGCACACCGTCAACACCCACGACGGCGCCGACCACTACGCGCTGGAGCTGGCCGGCAAGGGCTACCGCTGGGACGGCAAGGTGCAGGAGTTCCAGCGGCGGGAGGAAACGATCCTGGTCAAGCAGGAGGACGGCTCCTTGCGGGAGCACCGGCTGGAGGTCCTCTCCACCGTCCACGGACCGGTGGTGGCGCGCCGCGGGCGCCGC
>JBFGHG010000730.1:0-2743 GCA_041578395.1 Acidobacteriota bacterium | reverse complement strand
CTGCTCAAGCCCGGCGAACTGGTGGCGGGCGGGGTCTACTCCATGGTTTTGAGCGACCGCTACGGGATGCGGCGTTACCAGAGTGGGGACCTCTTTCGCTGCGAGGGACGGGTGGGGGGTGTGCCGGACCTCACTTTCCTGCGCCGGCAGGGACTGCAGTACTCGTTCACGGGAGAGAAGCTGACCTGCGAGCAGGTCAGCGCAGCGCTGGGCCGGCTGCGGCGGGTTCTCCCGGGGCTCCGGGACGGACACCTGGCCTGCCTTCCCTCGCTGAACGGCGGGAGGGACCCCCACTACGCCCTGGTGCGGGTCTCGGACCGGCCGCACTCTCGGGGCCTTCGGCGGGCGGCCCGGCTGCTGGACCGCGAGCTGATGCGGCGCAACCTGGAATACGCCGGCAAGCGCCGCAGCGGCCGGCTGCATCCGCCCGCGGCGGTGCAGGTCACCCGCGAGGAGTTCGTGCGCCGGCTGGGGGGCGCGGGGGGCGCCTGGCAGAGCCAGTTCAAGTTCCTCCCCTTCTACACGCGTCTGTGGGAGCCCGCGCACTCAGCGCGTCTTGCGCAGCAGCAGGAGGTTTCCAAAGGCGAGCCGCGGGAAGCGGAACCGGAACCAGAAGTCGTTGAAACCGTGCACCAGGCTCTGGACCAGCGGTGAGGAGGTCTTGCGGTACAGTTCGCTGAACTGGCCGGCCATGCGCTCTTCCAACCGGAAACCGTGTCCGCCGAACTGCCGCTGCAACCAGCCGATGTCGCTCTGGCGGGCCAGCAGCCAGCCGCCCGGCGTGCGCACCCAGGTATCGATTCCTGCTGCGGTGCGGCGGGTCCTGCGCCGGCCGGGGTCGGGTCGGTTCCAGGCTCGCTCGAGCAGCCGCTGCACCCGGCTCTGCAGGCTTCCCATGTTGCTCTCGGCCAGGATCAGCAGACCGCCGGGAGCCACCACCCGGGCCAGTTCACCGATCGCCCGTTCCACTTCGCTGACGTGCATCAGCACACCCCAGCAGAGGACGAAGGGAAAGGCCCCGTCGCGGAAGGGAAGCTCGAGCAGGCTGCCGCGGCACAGGCTGAGCCGGTCTGCCAACCCCGCTTCCCGCACCCGCTGGCGGGCCATCCCCAGCATGGTGTCGGAGAAATCGAGCGCCGACACGCGGAAGCCGCGCCGGGCCAGGCGCATGGCATGGTCACAGCCGCCGCACCCGGTGTCCAGGATGGGGGTCCCGGCGGGCGCGGCGATCCGGGCCGCCAGGACGTCGAAGGCGCGCTCGTAAAAGGACTCACAGGCGGCGGACCGGTAGACGCTTTCCCAGAAGTCCGGGACTTCGGCGCGGTTCAGGGTCTCCTTCAGGACCTGGGAGCCGGATTGCGCGTCCTCCGGCGGCAGGGGGTCGTCCATACGCAGGGCAGTCTACCAGCTGCCGGGCCAGCCAGGGGAGCAGCGAGCGGTAGTTGCCGAAGTCGCGGCCCAGCAGGACACACGCGCAGCCGGCGGCCTGCGCGGCCCGTCCGTCGCGGTTGACGCGGTCGCCGACGTGCAGGATCGATCGCGGCTCGATTCCAAAATCCCGCGCCATCTGCCGAAAGGCTCGGGGGTCGGGTTTGAATCCCAGATCCTCGCCGATGTAGCAGCGGTCGAAGAACTCTTCCAGTCCCAGCGCCTCCAGCTTCCGCCGGGCCTTGAAGTCGGAGAAGACGACTTGCGGAATGCGCGAGGCGGCCAGCTCCAGCACCTGGCGAAGGTCCGGGCGGGGGCCGGCGCGGGTCAGCCCCGCCTCCAGCCAGTCACGCTCCAGGCGTCCGCGCGGCACCTCCGGCCCGGGAGGGAGGCCGCGGCCCCGGGCTGCTTTCCGCAGGCCGATGAGCATCCCGGAGAACTCCCGCCAGTCGCGCCCGGTGCGACGCCAGCCCAGCCGGCCCGCGCGTTCGCAAAAGACGGCGGCCAGCGCCACCCGGAGGCGGGCCGTCGAATAGAGGGTGCCGTCCAGGTCCCAGCTGATCAGAGCGATTGGCATCGAGCCTCCCGGTCGAAGCGGATCAGCAGCGCGGGCAGCAGGACGAGGTCGGCCAGCAGTGCGAACAGGGTGGTGAGGGCCACCAGAGCACCCACCACCCGGCTGGGGCCGAACTGGCCGGCCAGCAGAGTGGTGAAGCCGGCGGCCAGGATCAGTGAGGTCGCCAGGATTCCGCGGCCCGCCGTCCGACGCGTGGCGGTCACGGCCGGGGCGGCTGCGAGTCCCCGGAGCCGCTGGCGGCGGTATTCGGTGAGGAAGTGGACCGTGTCGTCGACGCTGATTCCGAAGACGGCCGCGAAGACGATGCAGCTGGAGACGCGCAGGTCGATCCCGGCCAGTCCCATCACGCCCAGCAGAGCCGTCAGCGGCAGCAGGTTGGGAAGCAGCGCCAGCAGGGTGAGCCGCCCGCTGCGCAGGGCGAGGGCCAGCAGCAGCGTGACCAGCGCGAAGCTGAGGGCGAAGCCTTTCAGGGTGTTGGCCACGACCTGCCGGTGCAGGCGCTGGGCCAGGTGGACGAAGCCGCTGACCTCCAGGTCCGCCTGCCCGCCGAGCGTCCCTTCGAAGGCTCGGCGGGCGCGCTCCAGGAATTCCTCGGTGGCGGCGGTGCCGCGATCGTACAACAGCAGTTCCATGCGGAGTTGGCCGGAGGCGGGGTCCAGCCAGCGGGAGAGTGCTTCTTTGCCGATCATGGCGGCCAACCGGCGGGTGTCCAGCGGCGTTTCGGGCAGCTCCGAGCCT
>JBFGHG010000729.1:0-2751 GCA_041578395.1 Acidobacteriota bacterium | reverse complement strand
GAACGCGAAGAGGTAGGTGCTGACGGGCGGCGTGGGAGCAAACCGCATGCGGCGCCGAAAACCCGCCAGCCCGTCTTCCACCACCGCGCCGTTGGAGACCGCGGTCCAGTCCGGCGGCAGCTCCAGCTCCAATTCGAAGACAGCGCGCAGGTCGGGCTGGTCGAAGCAGGGAAAGGCCTCCCGGGCGCGGTCCGGAACGAAGAGCGTGTACAGGTACTCCTCCTGGCGGTTCAGCGAGGGGTCGCCGGCCACGAAGTCGATCTCGATCTCCACCTCCCCTTCCCCCGGCAGCACCCACTCGGGCAGCAGCAGGTGCCCGTTGGCGGAGGCCGTTTCCACCTCCCGGCCGTTCACTTTCGAACTGCGGACCTGCCCCGCGCCCGGCTCGAAGTCGACCACCAGGGTCTCCGCCCCCGATTCCGAAAAGCGGTAGTCGAAATGGATCTGCTGGCGGCCGGTGATCGGCTCGCCGCGCTGGGAGGGGACCGTCAGCTGGAGCCGGTAGCGGAGATTCCGGATGCGCTCCGCCCGCTGTTGCGCCAGTTCCAGGCTCACTCCCGCGTCCGGGTCCGGCGGAGGTGCGGACACGCAGGCCGCCAGCAATGCAGCCAGCAGCGCACCCGCGATTCCACCGACAGGCTTGTGATATCTTCCCCTCGTCATGAACAGGGCCCTCCCGAGCCGGGTCCGCACGATTCTACCGGCGAAACTGCGAAAGGACGTCATGGACTTCAAGATTTTTCTGGCCTGCGGGCTACTGCTGGCTCTGGCTGCCTGCGCGGCGGACAGCGGCGAGCCGGCCTGGCGCTATCCCGAAACCCGCAAAGTCGACCAGGTCGACGACTATCACGGCACCCCGGTCGCAGACCCCTACCGCTGGCTGGAGGACCTCGATTCGGAGGAGACCGCCGACTGGGTGAGCGCGCAAAACGAGGTGACCTTCGCCTACCTGGAAGGCATCCCGCGGCGCGACCGGATCCGGGAGCGGCTCAGCGAGCTGTGGAACTTCGAGAAATACGGCGTCCCGGAGCGGGCCGGTGACCTCTACCTGTTCGAGAAGAACGACGGCCTCCAGAACCAGGACGTCCTCTACGTCCAGGAGGGGCTCGAAGGAGAGCCCCGCGTGCTGCTGGACCCCAATCGACTGTCGGAGGACGGCACCGTCGCCCTCAGCAATTTCGAGCTTTCCCCCGACGGACGCCATCTGGCCTACGGGACGGCCGAGGGCGACTCCGACTGGCAGGTCTGGCAGGTGCGCGAGGTGTCCTCCGGCCGGGACCTCGAGGAGCGGCTGCAGTGGATCAAGTTTTCCCGGATCTCCTGGACCCCCGACGGGGCCGGCTTCTATTACAGTCGCTACCCGGAACCCTCCGCGGAAGACGCCATGGAAGGCCTGAACTTCGACCACAAGGTCTACTACCACCGGCTGGGTACGCCGCAGGCGGAGGACCGGCTGGTCTACGAGCGGCCGGACCGCCGGGAGTGGCTCTTTCAGACGCGGGTGAGCGACGACGGGCGCTACCTGGTGGTGCAGGTGCACGAGGGCACGGACCGCCGCAACCGGGTCTACTACCGGGACCTCGAGCAGGACGGGCCGGTGACGCCTCTGCTGGACGAGTTCGACGCCTCGTACGACTTCGTGGGCAACCAGGGCCCGGTCTTCTGGTTTCTGACCGATCAGCAGGCGCCGCGCGGACGCTTGATCGCGGTGGACGTCCGATCGCCGGCCCGCCCGCAGTGGAAGACGCTGATCGAGCAGCGCGCCTCGACCCTGCGCGAGGTTCACGTCGTGGGAGGCCGTTTTCTGGCCGCCTCGCTGGAGGACGCCCACTCGCGGCTGGACGTCTTCGGGCTGGACGGGCAGCTGCAGAGCGAGGTCGAGTTGCCGGGTTTGGGCCGGGTCGAGAACCTGACGGGCAAGCCGGAGCACCCGGAGGCCTTTTACTCCTACAGTTCCTTTTCCGTCCCCGGAACCATCTACCGCCTGGACGTCGGCAGCGGCACGACGGAGGTCTTCCGGCAGCCGGAGCTGGCCTTCGACCCCGGCCGCTACCAGACGAAGCAGGTCTTTTACACCAGCAAGGACGGCACACGCGTCCCCATGTTCGTCTCGGCGCGCGCGGGACTCGAGCCCGACGGGAACAGCCCGACTCTGCTCTACGGATACGGCGGCTTCGACATTCCGCAGACCCCCCGTTTCCGGGTCTCCAACCTGGCCTGGATGGAGCTGGGGGGCGTGTACGCGGTGGCCAACCTGCGGGGCGGCGGCGAGTACGGAGAGGAGTGGCACCGGGCCGGCACCAAGCTGCAGAAGCAGAACACCTTCGACGACTTCATCGCGGCGGCCGAGTGGCTGATCGAAAACGGCTACACGCGTCCCGGGAAACTGGCGATTCAGGGGGGCAGCAACGGGGGCCTGCTGGTGGGCGCGGCCATGATCCAGCGGCCCGACCTGTTCGGCGCGGCCCTGCCGGCGGTGGGCGTGATGGACATGCTGCGCTTTCACCAGTTCACGATCGGCTGGGCCTGGGTGTCCGACTACGGCTCTCCGGACGACCCCGAGGAGTTCCGGGCGCTGTACGCCTACTCCCCCTACCACAACCTGGAGGACGGCACCCGCTACCCCGCCACGCTGGTGGTCACCGCCGACACCGACGACCGCGTGGTGCCGGGGCACAGCTTCAAGTACGTCGCCGCGCTGCAGCGGGCCCAGGCAGGCGCAGAGCCGGTGCTGATCCGGATCGAGACCCG
>JBFGHG010000728.1:0-2758 GCA_041578395.1 Acidobacteriota bacterium | reverse complement strand
GGGGATGGTGGGGTCCGAAATCGGCGAGATGCTGTCGCCCAAGGTGGCCCCGGCCAGAATCGCACCGGCCAGCAGCGCGTCGGGGGAGCCGAGCAGGATTCCGGAGGGGTACAAGAGGGGTCCGCACAGCAGCAGCGTCCCCAGGCTCGTGCCCGTCGACGCTGAAACCAGGCAGCAGACCAGGAAGGCGGCCGCCACGTAGGCGCGCCCGTCGAGCTGGAGCTGGCGGGCCACCCAGGTCAGCGACTCCACGAAGCCCGCCTCCTGCATCAGTACGCCCAAAACGGAGGCCAGCATCCAGGCGGTCACCATGATCATGGTGATGCGCCGCGACATCCCTTCCAGGACCGCTTCGCAGTAGGCGCGGGGGTCCCTCGCCAGCAGGAGTCCGGCCACGATGGCGGCCACCAGGATGGGCCAGAACCCCTTCTCGCTGGGAGCGCCCTGCAGGGCCAGCCAGACGACCCCGGCCAAAAACAGCAGGAAAGGGAATGCCGCCCCGGCCCGGCCGCCCCGGAACTGCAGCACGGAATCGGTCATCGCGCCAGGATAGAGTCAGCGCAGGCGGCGCGCCAGGGCCTGGGACATCTTCTCGATCTCGTGCAGCCGGATCAGCATGTTCCCGCCCCGCAGCGATTCGACGTCGACCGTGTAGCTCGGTTCGAAGAAGAAGCCCTCGATCAGATCCTGCACCTGGTCGGACTGCTGGAGCAGGAACTGCAACTCCGGCTCGAACCCGGTGGCGCCGAAGTCCCCCTGCACCCGCGCCACGAAGTCGCTCTTGGAAGGGAAGTCCGCCAGCACCGGCTTGAGCAGCGACCGCAGCTTTCCGGCCCGTTGTTCCAGCTGCCCCAGGCTCGCCACGAAGACCTGGCGGGCCTCGGCGTTGCCTTCAGCCCGAAATGCCCGTTGCCGGGCCTGGCTGCTGAACTCCGCCGCATCTCCCAGCCGCCGGCGCTGCTGGATCAGCTCGATCAGAAAGGAACGCACCAGGCGATCCACCCGGTCCTCCAGGAAATAGTCGCGCCGGTAGACGCGGCGGCCGTCGGGGAGGACGTAGGCTCGGGACTCGAGGGCGACCTTGCGGAAGTAGGCCCGCACCACCGGGTTCTGCACGGCCCCTTCCGGCAGCTGGTCCGCCTCGGCCGCCGGCAGCGCGAACTGCGACAGCAGCAGGACCGGGACCAGCGCCAATCGCCTCACCAGCTTCATCACTCTGTTAGACGCAGGAATCGGGGCCGCGGTTTGGGATGATGGCCCACTTTGCCTATAATCCTCGACGAGAAAGGGGTGTGGTCGTGGGCGAAGTCAAGTACGTTTCCAGGGTGATGATCCGCAGGATGGTGGGACCGCTGCGCCTCGCCTATCTGCCGGCCGAGGAGAACCCGGTCCCCTTCGGCGTCCACAGTGAGATCGCCGAACACTACGGCGTGGACCCGTCCCGGTTCGAGCCGCACGCGACGACTCTCGACTATATCGTCGCCGCCGCCGGCGGCTGACTGACCGGAACCCTGGGGGGCGCGCTGGAAGCGCGTGGAATCTCTGCCGGTGAAGGACGGTTGGAGGCGCAGGTGACCGGTGAAGTGGAAGCGGAGGACGGCGTGCTGGTGATCCGGCGCATCCACGTCAAGTACCGGATCACTGCCGCCTCGGAGCAGGCCTCGACCATCGAGCGGGTGCACGCGATGCACGCCCGCCACTGCCCCGTGTACCGTTCGATCTGCGACGCCATCTCGATCGACACGGAGTACGAACTGGCAGAGAGGGGTTGAGTCAGTCCTGTGCAACGGGAGGCTGCAGGAGCGAGTCCACGAGCTCCGTGGCTTCTTCTTCCGTGATGTCCTTGACCGCTGCGATTTCCGATACGATCAGAGATCGGGCCGAGTCCACCATCTTCTGGTCGCGAAGGCCCAGGTTCTTCTCCTGGCTCAAGCAGTACAGACCCCGGACCACTTCCCCGATTTCTTCGAGGGTGCCGCTCTGCATCTTCTCCGCGTTCTGCTGATAGCGGCGCTTCCAATCCGAGTGCATCTCGAACTCGCCGTGCTTGAGGGCCTCGAAGAGCTGCTCCAGTTGTTTCTTGGTGCTGATCTTGCGCAGGCCGATGGCGTCGATATTGTCCTCCGGAACCATCACGGTGGAGTTCTGGGAGTGGATCTTCAGCACGTAGTATTGGCCCCGGACGCCCCCGATCTTCCGTGTTACCAGGTCTCGAATGACGGCCACGCCCTGGTTGGGGTAGACGACCTTGTCCCCAATCCGGAATTTCAATGCGACCTCCCTCTCTTCTTTCACGTTGCGCTCGCTTCGAACAGCCGGTCCACGTCTCCCGGGCGGGCGCCGGGCAGCAAAGTCGGCATCGCCATGGAGTATCGACCTGCCGGGCACGGACGAGAACGCCCGTAGCGCCCTATTCTACCAGGGTTTTTCGATTTCGTCACCGTCTGAGCGTGTGGGGTTTGCGCCTCCCTGCGGCCTGCGCGTATCCTGAAGGGCCATGCCCTCCGCGTCGATCCTGGACCGGCTTTCTTACCTCCCCGAGCAGCCTCGTCTGACGGTGGTGGACGCCCACACCGCGGGGGAGCCGCTGCGCGTGATCATCGGCGGATTTCCGGAGCTTTCGGGCCGCACTATGCTGGAGCGGCGGCGCCAGGCGAGCCGCCACCACGACCGGCTGAGGCGGCTGCTGATGTGGGAGCCTCGCGGCCATGCGGACATGTACGGCTGCATCCTCACCGCCGCACCCACCTCGGACGGG
>JBFGHG010000727.1:0-2758 GCA_041578395.1 Acidobacteriota bacterium | reverse complement strand
CTTGATCTTGGGCAGCAGGCTGACGTTGTACTCCTTGCCGCGGTAGATCGCCTTCTGCCCCCGCTGGCGGCCGTGGCCGCGCACCTCGGTGATGGTCATGCCCGAGATCTGCAGTTCCCCCAAAGCGTCCTTGATGTCGTCCACCTTGCTGGGCCGGACGATGGCCACGATCATCTTCATGCCAGGGCGTCCTCGATGTTGCGCTTCAGACGTGCCCGCAGGTCGCCCTCGAGTCTACCCCCGCCGCGGGTCAAATAAAAGACGTCCACGGCCCGGGCGCCCTCCGTGGAGATCAGCACCAGCTCGATGTTGCAGCCGGCGGCGGTGATCTCGCGGCTGATCCGGTACAGCAGTCCCAGCGAGTCGGAGGCCACGATCTCCATGATGGTGTATTCCCGCCCCTCGCCGGAATCGAAGTAGACCACCGGCTCCAGTTTCTCGCCCGGCGTCTGAAACAGCAGACTCCCCTCGCGCCGGGCCAGCAGTTCGTCCACTTCGACCTCCCCTTCGACGGTGCCGGCCAGCAGCTCGCGGAAGCGGTCCTGCTCGGCGGCGGCGCGGAAGGTGCCGCGGGTGTCGTCGAACTGGAAGAAGTCCAGCACCACGTCGCGCCGGTTCGAAAAGGCGTAGCCGCGCAGGATGTTCATGCCGAAAGCCGCCAGCAGTCCCGCGATGCGCGCGAACATCCCGGTGCGGTCGGCCGTCACCACGCACAGTTCCCAGTGGCTGTCGCGGCGCTCCAGCTTCAACTGCACCGGATCGCGGGGGCTCAAGGCGCGGCCCAGCCGGAAATGCTCGTAGATCTCGTCGGCAGGCGTGGTGTTCAGGTAGCGGCGAGGAAACCCCTGCAGGAATTCCTGGAGAGCCTGAAAATCAACTTCTGACGGGAGGTTGTCGAATAGTTTCTCACTCAAATTCTCGCTGCTGACACGCTCTTCTCCGAAGCCTACCGTGAGGTGGTTGTAGGTGGCCACGAAGAGCTGCCAGAGCCGGTCGCGGCGCCACTGGTTGAGCGTCCCCGGCGCCACGGCCTTGATGTCCGCGTAGGTGAGAAGAGTCAGCAGCCGCAGCATCGAGGGACTGCCCACCAGGTCGGCGAAGCGCCCCACCTCGGCGCGGTCCTCGATGTTGCGCCGCGACATCACGGCGGACATGGCCAGGTGGTGGCGGATCAGGAAGGCGACGGAGTCGACGAACTCCTGGTGGAGGCGGAAACGGCGCAGCGCTTTGACGGCCATGCGGGCGCCCGCGTCGACGTGCTTCCCTCCCCGGCTCTTGCCCACGTCGTGCAGCAGCAGCGTCAGGGTCAGCAGCTCCGGCTGCTCGACCTCTTCCAGCAGGGAGCGGAAGCGCGGGTCGGCGTCGCCGCTGCCGCCGGCCAGCTCCTCCACCGCCTTGACCGCCAGCAGGGAGTGCTCGTCGACCGTATACCGGTGGTAGAAGTCCCGGATTACCCGGCAGCGGATGGTGCCGAACTCGGGCAGCAGCAGTTCCAGGACACCCAGCCGGTACAGTTCGGTGAGGGCGGCGTACAGGCCGGGCCGGGGGCGGAAGAGCCGCAGCACGGGGCCGGCCAGTTTCGAATACGCCAGGTGCCCGGAGAGCTGCCCGAGCCGTTCGAGGATCCGGGCCCGCAGCGCCTCGTCCGGCTCCAGACCCTCCTCGACGCAGCGGTCGAACAGCTCCAGCACCTGCTGGAGGCTCTCGATGGGGCCGGCGTCCTCGAGCCGCAGCACCGGCTGCACGGGTCCGGAGAGGGTTCGCAGCCCCTTTCTGCAGTAATGGGCCAGCATGCGCGCCCGCAGGAAATAGTCCTTCATCAGCGACTCGACCGAGGAGCGGCGCGAGCCTCCCCGGTAGCCGAACTCGGGAGCCAGCTTCTCCTGCAGGGCGTGAGTGAGATGGTTGCGGTCGCGGCCCAGGTGGTAGTGCAGGTGCACCCGCAGTCCGGCGACGAAGGCGAACGCCCCGCGAAGTTCGCGCTCGCTGTAGGGGAGGAAGGCCTCCCGGCCGGTCAGCCTGCCCGCCCATCGCCCCACCTGGTAGTCGCGCAGGCCCCCGGGCGCTTCCTTCAGGTCCGGTTCGAGCTGGTGGATGGTGTCGCTGAAGCGGGCGTGGCGCTGACGGGTCCACTCCAGCAGGAACTCCCCCAGGGACGCCCCGTACCGCTCGAGCGCGGCGGGCAGAAACTCCCGCCGCAGGCGCCGGTCCTGCTCCGGCTCCGCGGCCAGCGGGCGGACGTCGCACAGCGCCAGCAGGAACTGCAGGTCGTCCTCCCCCAGTTGCTCCAGCTCACCCCAGCGCCAGACCTGCTGCCCCACGCGGAAGTCCAGGTCCCACAACTCCTGCAGGAACTGCTGGACGGCGGATGCGGCGGGCTGCTCCGGGGGCGAGTGGTCCAGGATCAGCAGGTCGACGTCGGAGGCGGGAAACAGCTCCCGACGCCCGTAGCCGCCCAGGGCGAAGACCGAGAAGCCGGGGCCGGACGGGGTCTCCGGCAGCAGAGCGGTGACGGTCCGATCGGCGGCGGCGGAGAGCGCCCGCAGCGTGCCGAGCGAGTCCGCGCTCTCGAAAAAGCGCTCCCGGGCGCGGCTGCGGCGCCTTTCCAGCTGCCGGCGCCGCCGGGCCAGGGGGGCGCGATCCGTTTCCGCGCGGCTGCTCATCAGAACTCCCGGCTGAGGGCCTTCGCCATCCGGCCGGCCTCGAACAGCGCCACCAGGATGTCGCCGTGGCGCAGGGTGGCGACGCTGACGGTGGT
>JBFGHG010000726.1:0-2760 GCA_041578395.1 Acidobacteriota bacterium | reverse complement strand
GGACTCGCCGAGGCGGTAGTGCTGCCGCGCGGGGACCTGCACGGCCGAGCGGAAGGCATCCCGCAACCGCTGGACCAGAGAGCGATAGTCCAGCAACCGCCCCAGGAGCTCTTCCGACACCACTTGCAACATCTGATCTCCCCCAGCATCACCTACCACGAATGCAGTTGCATTTTCACGCGGTTGGGCTAAAGTGGTAGGGGTGTAGCAGGTGAGAGGGTCGTAAGCCATGAAAAGAATCTCCTTGTTTGTTCTGCTTGCAGCGGTCGCGGTCGGGATGGCGCCGGCGCAGGGCCGGGCCACGATGGATTCTCCGGTCGTCCGCGGTACCCCGGATACGGTTACGGTGGTAGCGCGGTTCAAGGACTTCTCCCCCGATGGCTCTTACCGTATCGGTGTGGGCAGCGTGGGAGACCTCTCGGGACTGGTGCTGGCGCTCGAAAACGACGCCGGTGAGTCGCTGAAATTCCCCACCATCTCCTTCGATCAGGGATACACGGGCTCCTGGTGGGCCGTCGACGAGGTCAAGGCCCGCGGCTACATCTTCGAGAACGCCGGGCTGGGCGGCAAGGTCCTGACTCTCAAGGCACAGGTCCCGCGAGACAAAGCCGACGCGGCGGGCCGCTTCTTCGTCTTCGTGGCCAAGAAGTACGGTCCCACCACCTGGTATCTCGAGGACGGCGCCGAGCTGAAAAAGACCCATTGGTGACGCTGTCACTGCTGCGAAATCCAACGAGTCTCGGCGAGAATTGGATTTCGTAGCGTTGACCCCGCAATCCACGCTCCTGGACCTGCTTTCGCGATTCTCCCGGCTGAAAGGCCGCGAGGCCGTCCGCTTCGACAACGGCTTCCGCCACTGGGTCTGGTCCTACCGTGACTTCCACCACCATGTCGCCGGGTTCGCCCGGCATCTCTCCGAGCAGGGCCTGGGCCGGGGGGACCGGCTGCTGCTCTGGTGCGAGAACCGGCCCGAATGGCTGGCCGCCTTCTGGGGCTGCCTCGCGCGCGGCGTGCAGGTGGTCCCCGTCGACTACCGCTTTTCTCCCGGGCTGGTGGGACGGATTCAGCAGGAAGTAGGGGCGCGCCTGCTGGTCTACGGCTCCGAGGTCCAGCCCTCCGCCCTCGACCTGCCCGCGCTGCCGGCCGCGGCGATGAGAGAGCTGGTCGCGGAGCAGCTGGACGCGATCGAGGCCCGGCCCGACGACGTGGTGCAGATCGTCTACACCTCGGGGACCACCGGCCGGCCCCGCGGCGTGGTGCACCGGCACGCCAACCTCTGCTCCAATCTGGCGCCCATCGCGAGCGAAATCGAGCGCTACCGCCACTGGGCCCGCCCCTTCCAGCCGATCCGCCTGCTGAGCCTGCTCCCGCTGAGCCACGTCTTCGGGCAGGCCGTGGCGCTGTACGTCCCGCCCCTGCTGGGCGGCGCCGCGGTATTCATGAGCGACCTGCACCCGCAGTCGGTGATCCGCGTGATCCGGCAGCACCGCGTCTCGGTCTGGAGCGGGGTGCCCCGCATGCTGGAGGGACTGCGTCAGGAGGTGGCCCGGCAACTGCCCCCGGGAGAGGTGCCGGCCCTGGGCCGCGGCTGGAGCGGAGCGTTGCGGCGCTGGTGGGCCTACCGCAGAGTGCACCGGCGCTTCGGCTGGAAGTTCTGGAGCTTCGTGGTGGGGGGCGCGCCGGTCCCCGGCGATCTGGAGCGCTTCTGGTCTCGCCTCGGTTTCGCGGTGATCCAGGGCTACGGCCTGACCGAGACCAGCCCGGTGGTGGCGGTCAACCACCCCTTCGACGCCCGCCTCGGCTCGATCGGGCGGGCCATTGCAGGCCAGGAGGTGCGTCTGGCGCCGGACGGCGAGATTCTGGTGAGAGGCGAGAGCGTGGCCACCGAGTTTCTGGGCGGCGAAGCACCCTCCGGGACCCGCCTCGAGGACGGTTGGCTGCACACCGGGGACCTGGGCGAGCTGGGAGAAGACGGCAGCATCTACTTCCGGGGCCGCAAGAAAGACCTGATCGTGACCGCCGCGGGGCTCAACGTCTTCCCCCAGGACGTCGAGCAGGCGCTGCGCCAGTCCAAGGGGGTGCGCGACTGCACGGTGGTGGGCATTGGAGAGGAGGGATCGCGGGTGCACGCGGCCCTGATCCTGGAGGAGGGCGCCGAGGCGGAATCGGCGGTCCGGGAGGCCAACCGGCGCCTCGAGCCCCATCAGCGCATCCAGGGCTGGACGCTCTGGCCCGAGCTGGACTTCCCCCGCACCGCCTCCACCTTCAAGGTCCGGCGCGCCGAGGTCGCCCGCCGGATTGCCGGCCGGCCCGGGGAGGCCCCGGCATCGGGCAGCCGGGACCCGGTGGAAGCGGCTCTCCAGGCTCTGGGCGCCGGCACGCCGCCGGCCGGGGAACGCCTGGACCAGGACCTGGGATTGACCTCGCTGGACCGGGTGGAACTGCTGAGCCGGCTGGAGGACCGCTTCTCCGTGCGGCTGGACGAATCTCGCTTCGCGGACCTGGAGACCCTCGAAGACCTCCGCCGCGAGGTGGAAGGTGCGCGCCGTTCGGGCTCCCTGCCAGACCCCGATCGCCAGCCGCTCACCTTTCCGGGTTGGGCGGGGCGCCTGCCCGTCCGCTGGCTGCGCGGGCTCTTCCGCGAAGTCCTCTTCCTTCCCGCCCAGCGCCGGCTGGTGCGGGTTCGCGCCGAGGGCCTCGAGAACCTGGCCGCCGTACAACCACCCGTCCTGCTGGCGGCCAACCACGCCAGCCACCTGG
>JBFGHG010000725.1:0-2767 GCA_041578395.1 Acidobacteriota bacterium | reverse complement strand
TGAGAGATTCCAAGTCTTCGTGCTGGACGACGGATCGCCCGACCGCCGCCTCCTCGGAAGTTTCGGCCCCTACCCGAGTAATTGAAAAAAGCGGCCGCTTTCCAAAAAATGTCAGACCCCGGCGATACGCTCCCAATCGGACGAGTCAGGTATGCCCTGCAGGCATGGATTCGTTCCACAACCATGGACAGCGCAGCCGGCGTCGAATCAGGTCCCGCCCGTCCCGTCCTGGGGGCGCCTGGATGCGTATGGAACGTTCAGTGCTCCAGCCGGCCGAAGCGCAAGGTTGATCCGGCGCGCAGACCATTCCAGCGGTACACTGCGAATTCTTCGACTCGAACTCCCGTTCTACGCGCCGAATCGAGCACCCGCTCGGCTCGCCGAGGCACCGCCCTCGGCGCGGTACCGAGAGCCCTGACACCCGCCCCTCAGGGGCCCGCGCGCTAGAGCCGTCTCCAGCCGCGGGCCTCCCCGGCCTGGGCAGCCAGGCGTGAGTCCGCCCAGCGCCGGTGTCGAAGAGCCCAGCTTCGAACGGATCGCGTTGAGATTTCGTTTCTGGTTGTCGAGAATCGAGGCCAAGCCATGCTCGAAAGCCTGCTCGGAATCCTGTTGACGCTGTTCCTGGAACTGCTGGCGGAGGTGTTGGTCGCCCTGGGGCTCGGCTCGGCCGAAAAGTGGTGGGCGCGGGATCCGAACGCTGTCCGGGTGCTCGACGCGATCTGGGCGCTGCTCATGGGGGCCGCGCTCGGCGTGCTGTTCTCTCTCGTACTGCCCAACCGACTGCTGCCCCCGTCCCGCCTGCCGGGTGCGAGTCTGGTGATCTCCCCACTGGTGGTGGGGGCGATCATGGAATGGTTCGGGCACTGGCGGCAGCGGAAGGACCGGGAACCCTCCGTCCTGGCGACGTTTCGGGGAGGAGCACTGTTCGGGTTGGGCTTCGCCCTGGCGCGACTCCTGATGATCGCCATCCTCGCCAACGTGCCGTGAGCCTTCGCGGAACGATCCCCGGCCCGGCAGTGGAACCGAAAGTGCTTGACCCTGCCCGATCCGCGAAAATACAATTGGCGCACAGCGGTTTACAGCTCTGCGTCGTGTCCGCTCAGCGGGGGGCACGGCCCGCCGGTGTGAGGTCCCGGCGCCGGAGCCTTCGGGTGACAGCAGTGAAAGTGAGTGCCGCTTGCAAAAACCGTTGGTTCTGGCGATCGTGCTGGCCGGAGGAGAGGGTCGGCGACTGTTCCCGTTGACCCGCGACCGGGCCAAGCCCGCCGTGCCCTTCGGCGGCCAGTACCGTATCATCGATTTCTGCCTCTCCAACCTCGTCAACGCCGGGTTCATGCGCATCGTGGTGCTGACCCAGTACAAGAGCCACAGCCTCAACCGTCACCTGGCCCAGACCTGGCGGCTCTCTCCCCTGCTGGGCAACTACGTGGCGCCCGTCCCCGCCCAGATGCGGGTGGGACGGCGCTGGTTCGAGGGTTCCGCCGACGCCATCTACCAGAACCTGGACATCCTGCGCGACGAGGACCCGGACTACGTGCTGGTGCTGGGGTCCGATCACATCTACCGGATGGACCCGCAGCAGATGCTGAAGTACCACATCGCCTGCGGCGCGGGGGTCACGGTGGCCGCCATTCCCGTCCCCATCGAGGACGCCACCGAGTTCGGCGTGATCGACGCCGCCCCGGACGGGCAGATCCGCTCCTTCAAGGAAAAGCCGAAACAGCCGGCGCCCATGTCCACCGACCCCTCCAAGGCCTTCGCCTCCATGGGCAACTACGTCTTCACCGCCAAGGTCCTGCGCGAGGTGGTCTGCAAAGACGCCGACATGGCCGAGTCGCGCCACGACATGGGGGGCAACATCATCCCCATGCTGGTTGGAGAGGGGCGGGCCTTCGTCTACGACTTCGCCGAGAACGTGGTGCCGGGTCAGATGGAGCGCGAGCGCGGCTACTGGCGGGACGTAGGGACTCTGGACTCCTACTACAAGGCGAGCATGGACCTGGTGGAGGTGGAGCCGGTCTTCGACCTCTACAACGAGTACTGGCCGATCTTCTCCTGGCAGCCCCCCTCGCCGCCCTCGAAGTTCGTGCACGACGCCGAGGGACGGCGCGGGCATGCGCTCAACTCGCTGGTGTCCAAGGGGGCCATCGTCTCCGGAGGCACGGTGCGCCGCTCGATCCTTTCGCCGGACGTGCGGGTCAATTCCTACGCAGTGGTGGAGGATTCGGTCCTGCTGGACGGCGTCGAGGTCGGGCGCAACGCCCTGATCAAGAAGGCGATCATCGACAAGAACGTGAAGATCCCGGCGGGCATGCAGATCGGCGTCGACCTGGAAGCCGACCGCGAACGGTTCACCGTCTCGGAATGCGGGGTCGTGGTAGTCGGCAAGGCCGAGAAGCTCAACGACAACAACAACAACCATTGACCCACGAACGTCGTCCGGCCGGCCCCCCTTCCGGAAGGCTACAATAGGCGCCGATGCCCGTACCGCTTCGTCTCCTTCTCCCCGCGCTGCTGGTCGCCGGCTACCTCTTCGCGCAAGACCCGTCGCGAGCCCGCGAACTGGTCCTCGAGGGGGCGGAGCATCTGAACGCGGGGCGCATCCAGGAAGCCCAGCGCGACTTCCGGCGGGCGCTGGAAGCCGACCCTCGAACCGCCGACGCCCACCACTACCTGGGGCTGAGCCGGCTGGCGCAAAGGCGCTGGAGGGACGCCGAAAAGGAGTTCGAACGGGCGCTCGTGCTGGAGCCGGCCCACCCGCTGGCCG
>JBFGHG010000724.1:0-2771 GCA_041578395.1 Acidobacteriota bacterium | reverse complement strand
GCAGCCCGGATCGGGTGGTGGCGCCGATCAGCGTGAAGCGGGGGATGTCCAGCTTGATCGAGCGGGCTCCCGGACCCTCCCCGATCATGATGTCGATCTGGAAGTCCTCCATGGCCGGGTAGAGGATCTCTTCGATGGCCGGGTGCAGCCGGTGGATCTCGTCGATGAACAGGACGTCCCGCAGCTCCAGGTTGGTGAGCAGGGCGGCCAGGTCGCCCCGCTTCTCTATGGTGGGCCCCGCGGTGGCGCGGAAGTTCACCTGCAGTTCGTTGGCCACGATCTGCGCCAGCGTCGTCTTCCCCAGTCCGGGGGGGCCGAACAGCAGGATGTGGTCGAGCGCCTCGCCGCGGTGGCGGGCGGCCTCGATCGCGATCGAGAGGTTGTCCTTGACCTCCTGCTGCCCGATGAACTCGTCCAGCAGGCGGGGCCGGAGGCTGTTCTCGAATCCGCGGTCCTCCTCGTCCGTCTCAGGATCGATCCAGCGCGTGCCGTCGTCACTCATGGCAGCCTCCATCCTACCACCGGGGCTCCCTAGGAGCGTGTCCATGTAATGGACCGGTCCTAGGTTAGGTGGGGCTGGGGCAAGACGCCGAGCCACGCGAGGTGTCTTGCGGCGTCACCCGGAGAGGCGGCGCAGCGCGGCCTTGAGCAGAGCCTCGAAGGAGTCGTCCGAGCCGTCGCGGGCACCCCGGGACGCCGCGCTCTCCGCCCGGCTGCGCGGATAGCCGAGGTTGACCAGGGCCGAGACGACGTCTCCGTGAAAGGTTCCCCCCGCCGCCGCGGCCTCTTCCGGTTCTGGAGCCAGCTTGGCCATCTTCTCCCGCAGCTCCAGGACCATCCGCTCGGCCGTCTTGCGGCCCACTCCTGGGATGCGGGTCAACCGGACCAGGTCACCGCGGGCTACCGCCGAGGCCAGCTCTTCGGCCGGCAGTCCGGAGAGGACGGTGTTGGCCAGCTTGGGTCCGATGCCGGAAATCTGGATCAGCAGGCTGAAGAGGCTCTTCTCCTTGCGGGTCAAAAAGCCGAACAGGCTCAGCGCGTCCTCCCGAACGTGGGTGTGCACCTGCAGCACGACCCGGCTGCCCTCCTCGCCCAGCTCGTAGAAGGTCGACAGCGGCACGTGGACTTCGTAGCCGACCCCTCCCACGTCCAGCAGGATGCGGTTGGCCGACTTCTCCACCAGGGTCCCCGCCAGCCGTCCGATCATCCGCCGAGTATAGCGGCGAGGTCAGACACTCGGGGTCAACGCTACGGAATCCAAAAAATCGCAAGCGAAAACGGAATTTGGTAGCGTTGACCCCAGAATGGAACAGCCCGAATGGCAAATCCGGGAGCTGATCTGCGAGATCGGGCGGCGGATGTACGCCAAGGACCTGATCGCCGCCAACGAGGGCAACCTCTCTGTGCGCCGCGGCCGGCAGCTGATCGCCACCCCCACCGGGCTGTGCAAGGGGTTCATGCAGCCGGACGACCTGGTGGTGACCGACCTGGAGGGCAACCAGCTGGAGGGCCGGCGCAAGGTCTCCACCGAGATCCTGATGCACTGCGTCGTCTACCAGCACCGGCCCGACGTCGGAGCCGTCTGCCACGGCCACCCCGTCTACGCCACGGCGCACGCGGTGGCCGGCATTCCCCTGACCGAGGCGCTGATGCCCGAGGTGGTGGTGACGCTGGGATGCGTCCCGGTGGCGCCCTACGGTACGCCCTCCACCGATGAGCTGGCCCAGAGCCTGGTCGGGCTGGTCCCCTCCTTCGACGCCATCCTGCTGGCCAACCACGGTGCCATCAGCTACGGACCCCACCTCGAAAACGCCTTCTTCAAGATGGAAATCCTGGAACACTACGCCAAGATCGCCATCCTGACGCGGGTGCTCGGCAAGCAGACGTTGCTGTCCAGCGAGGAGGTGGACAAACTGTTTGATGTGCGGGGCAAGTATGGTATAACTTCCCCGGATTTTCGGGAGTCCGGCTGTCCGGTCACCGCCGACGCCGACCCCGCCGAGAGCCTTTCCCCACGGGAGCTGGAGGAGATCGTCCAGCGTGTCCTCGAGCGGCTCGGGCGGAAGTGAGATGGGGTAGGAGATTCTTATGGCAGATTCGATGGAAGCCCTGGGCATGGTCGAAACCAAGGGTCTGGTCGCGATGATCGAGGCGGCCGACGCCATGGTCAAGGCAGCCAAGGTCACCCTGGTCGGCTGGGAGAAGATCGGCAGCGGGATGGTGACGGCGATCGTGCGCGGAGACGTAGCGGCCGTCAAAGCCGCCACCGATGCCGGGGCCGCCGCCGCCAGACGCGTGGGCGAACTGGTGAGCGTCCATGTGATCCCCAGGCCGCACGCCGAGCTGGATCAGCGTCTGCCGATCAGCCCCAAGTGAGCAGCCAGCCCGGCCCTCCCCCGATTTCCGTTCCAACGCCGGGCCTTTCCCGTCCAACTCGGAGGATCCGATGATCCTGGGCAAGGTTTCCGGCACCGTCGTCGCCACCCGCAAGGACGAGAAGCTGCGCGGCAAGAAACTGCTGATCGTCCGCATCCTCGACATCGACAACGGGGGGTACTCCGGGTACCTCGTCTGCGTCGACACGGTCGGTGCCGGCGCCGGTGAAACCGTGATCGTGGTGGGGGGCAGCTCCGCCCGCATGGCCACAGGGATGAAGGACCACCCGGTCGACTCCTCCATCGTGGGGATCGTGGACACCGTCGAACTGGCGGACGGAACCCGGGTGCTCGAGGAGGTCGGTTCATGAAGCTGGCCACGTTGGTGGGCACCGT
>JBFGHG010000723.1:0-2771 GCA_041578395.1 Acidobacteriota bacterium | reverse complement strand
TGTGCTGGTCCAGCACCTGCTGCGCGATGGTGCGCGCCACCCGCCAGTCCGACGCCAGGGGCAGTTCGATGGTCAGCTCGTTCCAGATCAATCCGCGGCCGCGCGAGTAGTTGGGCACGGGCTGGGTGAGGACCTGGGCGTTGGGGACCTTGACCACGCGCCCGGTCGGCTCGTCTCCGCCCACCCAGTTTCCCACCTCCGCCAGGGCGACGTACAGAAAGCCGATCTCCATCACGTCGCCGAGGTGCGTCCCGATCTGCACCCGGTCGCCGACGCTGAACACGCCCCGCCAGATGATCACCCAGTAGGCGATGAAGTTGAGCAGCAGCTCCTTGGAGACCAGCGTGAGCGCCGCCGCCACCAGCGTCAGCATCGTCAGCGTGGTGCGGAACCAGTCGATCCAGATGGCCAGCAGGCCCACGAAGACGTGGAAGACCACGAGGTAGGTGACCATCTGCCGCCAGACGTAGCGGTTGCGCAGGTCCCGCACCCTGCGGTTGATCAGGCGGTGCAGCAGGATGCGCAGCACCGACAGGACCAGCACGATCAGCAGCGAGGAGAGGACCCGGTGCTCGGTCAGAAGATCGGGAAGCCGTTGCAGGTACTCCATCGTCTACCCGGCGGACTCCCAGATCCCCGCGATCTCCTCGAGCCGCCCGGCGAAGCCCCGCAGCACCTCGGCCAGCACCTCGATCTGCTCGGCCGCCTGCGGCCAGTCGCGCTGCTCGATGGCTTCGCGGACCCCCGGCAGCGTCTTGACTCCGTAGCCGGTGTAAAAACCGGGTGCGTAGATCTGGTGGCGGTACCAGGACCGGCCCGGCAGCCCCTCCTCGCGGCTCAGCAGCCGTTCGGACGTGAGCAGCAGCTGGTCCAGCCGGCGCTGCTGGTCCGGCTCCAGCGCGTCCGGTTCGCCGCGCGCCTCCCGCCAGCGTCCGGTGGCGGCCTCCAGCGACTCCAGGGCGTTTCGCAGGGGCGCGAAATTCAGATGGGGCACCGGCTCGAGCGGCTCGGGCTCGACGTAGGTCTGGCGCGGGTCGGCCGCCAGCTTCCAGCTGTCCTCCTCCAGCCGCCGGTTGTGCTCCCGGGTCTGGCGCCGCAGGCGGTCGGCCAGCTCGCTCAGCTCTTGCACGTAGCCCGCCACCGTATCGGTGAAGTTCTCGAACTCGAAGGGGAGGACCGAGGCGGCGGCCAGCCGCAGCACCACGCGCCCGGCCGTCTGTGCCTGGGTAACGCCGTAGTGGAATCCGGGGTCGCCGAAGCGCGAGTAGTGGTCGAAGGAGTCGTAGACCGAGTGGTACGACCCGCCGGCGTTTTCGCCTCCGTAGCTGAGGTTGAGCGAGGAGATTCCGAGGTGCTGCAAAAAGGGAGTGTAGTCGGAGCCGGACCCCAGGGCCGAGATCGGCAGATCACGCTGGCCGCGCGCCTCCGGGTCCTCGGTGACGGGAGTTCGCGCGATCAGCCGGGCCTGCCAGCGCTTCCAGACGCTGACGCCTGTCTGCGGGTCGGTGACGGCGCGGGCCACCTGGTTGACCAGGCGCTCCAGTCCGTGTGACCCGCCGGCGAAGAGGAAGCCCCGCCCGTTGCTGTCGGAATTGACGTAGACGGCCAGCTTTTCGCGCAGCTCGGGCCCGTGATGCTCGGCCCACTCGGTGGAGCCCAGCAGGCCCGGCTCCTCGGCGTCCCAGCCGGCGTACAGGATGTTGCGCCGGGGCCTCCACCCCAGCTTCACCAGCTCGGCCACGGCGCGGGCCTCTTCCATCAGGGCCGCCATGCCGCTGACCGGGTCCTGGGCCCCGTTGACCCAGGCGTCGTGGTGGTTGCCGCGCATGATCCACTGATCGGGCCGCTCGCTCCCCTCCAGACGTGCAATCACGTTGTAAGCGGGGGCCAGCCCCCAGTCGAACTCGAGGGTGAGCCGCACCCGGGCCGGTCCCGGGCCCAGGTGGTAGGTCAGCGGCAGCGCCCCCCGCCAGGAGGACGGCGCCACCGGACCCTGCATCGCCTCGAGCAGGGGCTGGGCGTCGGCGTGGGAGATGGGCAGCACCGGGATGCGGGTCAGGGTGGGGGCCTCGGAACGCTCCAGCCGCTCTGCATCTTCGGTTGCACCGCGTCCCGGCGTGAGCGGATCGCCCGGATAGGTGGGCATGTCCGACACCGAGCCGCGCTGCACGCCGTGGGCGTTGCGGAAGGGGCCCTGCGGGTAGACGTCGCCGCGGAAGTAGCCGTCGTCGCGCGGGTCGGAGTAGAGGATGCAGCCGATGGCGCCCTGTTCGGCCGCCACCTTGGGCTTGATGCCGCGCCAGGAGCCGCCGTAACGGGCGATCACGATGCGTCCGGCGACGCTGATGCCGAGCCGCTCCAGCTCTTCGTAGTCCTCGGGGACGCCGTAGTTGACGTAGACCAGCTCCCCTTCGACGTCGCCGTCGATCGAGTAGGCGTTGTAGCTGGGCAGCTGCTCGTCCTTCTGGTTCGAAGTGGAGTCCTCCGCCAGAGCGGGCTCCTCGAGGGTGGCCACGAAACGGCGGGGAGCGAGCAGTTCCAGGCGGCGCGTCCGGGGCGTCGGAAAGAGCACCCGGTACTCTTCGATCCGGGTGTCGTAGCCCCAGGAGCGGAACATGGCGGCCATCCACTCGGCGTTCTCCTTGCCGTAGGGGGAACCGACCGGGTGGGGGCGTGCCGAGAGCCGCTGGATCCACTGGCGGACGTGGTCGCGCTCGAGCAGCTGGTCGAAGCGCGACTCCCACTGGAGCTGGCGGCCCGACTCTTCTTCG
>JBFGHG010000722.1:0-2771 GCA_041578395.1 Acidobacteriota bacterium | reverse complement strand
CCCGGGTCAACAGCGAACTGTACGTGGTGACCGTCCCGTATGCAGGCAAACCTCCGACCATCTCGGTCGCCGACCCGGACAAGGCGGCGGTCCCGGTTCGGCGCCTGACCGAGGTGGGCGGGCAGTTCCCCGCCTGGAGCGCCGACGGCCGCTCCGTCCACTGGTCGATCGGCAACGCCCACGTCAGGTACGACCTGGAGGAGGCCCGGCGGGCGGACGAGGCGCGTGAGGCCGCCACCGGGGACGAGCAGCCGGACCCCTACCGGCCGCTGGAGCGGAGGATCGAGATCACCGCCACCCGTGACCTCCCGCGCGGCGCCCTGCTGCTGCGAGGCGCCCGGCTGATCACCATGAAGGGCGACGAAATCGTGGAGCGCGGTGACCTGCTGGTGCGGGACAATCGAATCGCGGCCCTCGGACCCGCCGGCAGCCTGGAGGCGGGTGACGCCCGGGTGCTGGACGTGGAGGGGCACACCATCGTCCCGGGCTTCGTGGACGTCCACGCCCACATGCGGCCCGCGCGGGGCATCCACAAGTCGCAGGTGTGGTCCTACCTGGCCAACCTCGCCTACGGGGTGACCACCACCCGCGACCCGCAGACGGGGACCACGGACGTGCTCTCTTACTCCGACATGGTGAGGGCCGGAATGCTGCTGGGCCCGCGCATCTACTCCACCGGCCCGGGAGTCTTCTTCAGCGAGCAGATCCGGGACCTGGAGCACGCGCGGCGCGTGATGAAGCGCTACAGCGAATACTACGACACCAAGACGCTGAAGATGTACGTCTCGGGCAACCGCCAGCAGCGTCAGTGGATCATCCAGGCGGCGCGCGAGCAGCAGCTGATGCCCACCACCGAAGGCTCGCTCGACCTCAAGCTCAACCTCACCCAGATCCTCGACGGCTACCCGGGACACGAGCACTCCCTGCCGATCTACCCGCTGTACGAGGACGTGGTGAAGCTGTGCGCCTTTTCGGGCGTCACCTACACCCCGACCCTGCTGGTGGCCTACGGAGGGCCGTTCGCCGAGAACTACTTCTACGTCACGGAGAACGTGCACGACGATGCCAAGCTGCGGCGCTTCACGCCGCATTCGGAAGTCGACCGCAAGACCCGGCGCCGCGGCCAGGGAACGGGGCCGGGGCCGGGCGGCTGGTTCCTCTACGAAGAACACGTCTTTCCGGAGCTGGCCGAGTTCGTGCGCGATCTCATGGAGGCGGGGGGGCGCGCCGCCGTCGGCAGCCACGGCCAGCTTCAGGGCCTCGGGTTTCACTGGGAGCTGTGGGCCATGCAGTCGGGTGGACTCTCGGAGCACGACGCCCTGCGGGCGGCAACCATCTTCGGCGCCGAAGCGATCGGGCTGGACCAGGATCTGGGTTCGCTCGAGGCGGGCAAGCTGGCCGACCTCGTGGTGCTGCGCAACAATCCGCTGGAGGACATCCGCAACACCAACAGCGTAGGCTACGTGATGCTCAACGGCCGGCTCTACGACGGCGACACGTTGGACGAGATCTCCCCGCGCGACCGGCCCCTGCCCCGGCTCGAGTGGGCCGACGACGAGCCGGACACCGCCGCCGGGCTGCCGGAGAACTGATCCGGCAGCAACGGCCGCAGCAGCAGCCGGCCCATCCCCCACAGGGGCGCGGCCAGCAGCGTCTCGAGCAGCGTGAAGCGCAGGGCGCCGGACAGCGAAAAGGGGGAGTCCGCGAAGAGCCGGTAGAGCGGCACCAGCGCCGCCCACCCCCACCTCTCCGTGATGACGGGCCACAGCAGCATCACGCCATGGTCCGCCGCGTCCGCCGTGCAGAGCATATCCAGCAGCGGGTGGCTCAGGTAGATCAGGAATACCGCCCAGGGCGAGAGCCGGAGCCAGGAGGGACGCAACAGCCGGGCCGCGGCGGCCAGCCCGACGGCGGCCGCCAGCGAGTGGGAGAAGGTCCGGTGATAGACCTCGACCGGCAGGCCCAGGCCCCACACCAGCGCAAAGTCGAAGTCGGCCGCCACGGCCACCACCGCCGCCTGCACCAGGGCCGCCCGCGCGCGCCAGCCGCCCGCCCCGAGTGCCACCGACAGATGCGCCACCGGAAGAGCCATGACGGGTGATCATACCCGATTGGCTATAATGGCCGATCAGACGGACAATCGAATGAAGACGAGGGTGGGAATGCGAAAGTGTGTCGCTTGGCTGTGTTTCGGGTTTGTGATTTCGGCTGCCGCGTGCGGCGGTGACGGCTGGTTCGGCGAGTCGGCCGAAAAGCCGGCCGAGCCGATGTTCCCGGCCCGAACCGAGGAGCCTATCGTCCCGCTGGCCTCTCTGCGCCTGGGCGAGACGCCCTTCGAAATCGCCCGGCCCTCGGTCTGGGAGGAGGGGCCCTTTTCCGGCGAGACGGTGCTCGAATCGTGGATCGACCCCCGAGTGGAGTGGTATCCCAACCTCAACGTCACGCTCGAATCCGCGCCCGCGCCTGGGGAGGAGGGGGTCGAGAAGCTCTACGAGGAGCTGGCGGCCAGCCTACCCGGTTTCGAGACGAAGGAGGCCGCCTGGCAGACCGTCAATGGGATCACCGGCCTGCGCTCCATCGCCAGCTGGCCCAGCATCCTGGGAGACCTGACCGCCCTGCGAATGATGATCCCCTGGGAGGGGAAGGTGATCGTGGTGTCGTTCGTCGACCTGACCGAGAACTTCGAGAACAACGTGCCCGTCTACAGCGAGTGCCTGGACGCTTTGGCCCCCTTCGAGCCGGTCGTGTTGGATTCTCAGCAGTAGGAGTGG
>JBFGHG010000721.1:0-2772 GCA_041578395.1 Acidobacteriota bacterium | reverse complement strand
GAGGACGATGGATTCCTCGATGCCTCCGACGCGATCGAGTTTTACGGCCTGGGGTTGGACACGCCTTGGTCGGAGACCCGGACCTACTGGCTGGTGGAGGGAGCGGGCCGGGGACGGCGGGTCTCCGCCCCGGGCAGTGGCGCGCCGGGGGGGGCGGAACCCGCGCACTTCGCCTATACGCTGGAGTGGCGGCAGCATTCGATCTACGCTCCCTCCCTGCGGCGCGGGGAAGGGAACAACTTCTTCGGAGCCGTGATCACCGACCAGCCCCAGAGCGTCGATCTGGACGTGCATCACCTGGACCCGGCTGCGAGCTGGGGAGGGACGCTGCAGATCGAGGTGCAGGGGTTCAGCCGGACGTCCCACCAGGTGCGGGTCCAGCTCAACGGGGTGGAGCTGGAGAGGCTCGTGTTCGCCGGACAGGAGGGCGCCGTCGCCGAGGTCGCGCTGCCGGCGAGGCTGCTCGAGGAGGGGGTCAACCTCGTGACGCTGGTGGCGGAGGGGGACGACACGGACGTGAGCCTGCTGGAGTCCATCCGGCTCACCTACCCGCACACGTTCCGGGCCGACGCGGAGCGCTTGTTCTTCCCCCTGCCCGGGACGGTCAAGACCTCGCGGCGGGGACGCAAAGGCGCCCTGCGCAGCGTGGTGGTGGGAGGCTTCCGCGACCCCGCGATCCGGGTCCTGGACGTCACCGACCCGGGCCGGGTGCGGGAGATCCCGGCGCGGGTGGAGCCGGAGGGGGAGACGTTCGCCGTCCGGTTCGGCGTGATGCAGGCGCAGCCGCGCCGCTTCCTCGCCGTCGGCGGGGAGGGGATGAGCCGCCCGGCGACGGTGACGGCCAATCGGCCCTCGAGCTGGCACCGGGGAGCCGGGGCCGAGGTCGTGATGGTGTCGCATGGAGAGTTCCTGCCCGCGCTGCAGCCGCTGGTTGAGTTGCGGCAGAGCGAAGGGTGGAGCGTGGCCCGCATCGACGTGGAGGACCTGTACGACGAGTTCGCCTTCGGCCACCGGAGCCCCTGGGCGATTCGGGAGTTCCTGCGCGAGAGTCACCGGCGCTGGAAGGAGCAGGTGCAATTCGTGCTGCTGGTGGGGGACGCGACCTACGATCCGCGCAACCTGCAGCAGCGGGGAAAGTTCGATTTCGTTCCCACCAAGTTGATCGACACCCGGACGCTGGAGACGGCCTCCGACGACTGGTTTGGGGACTTCGACGGGGACGGGGTGCCCTCCCTGGCGATCGGACGGCTGCCGGTCCGGACCGCCGAGCAGGCCGCCGCCACGGTGGCGAAGATCGTGGATCATGCGAGGGCCCCGGGGGGGGGGCGCCGCCGGGTGCTGCTGGTGGCGGATCGCCCCGAGGGGTTCGACTTCTCGGCGGGGAGCCGGCGCCTGGCGGAGCTGGTCCCGCCGGAGCTGGAGGTGGTTCAGGTGTTGCGGGGGAGCGACTCGGACGCGTCGGTGCGGGAGGCGTTGCTGCAGCAACTGGGCGAGGGGGCGCTGATCGTGGACTACTTCGGGCACGGATCGCTGGACGTGTGGGCCGGAGGCGTGCTGAGTTCCAGCGACGCGGCGGCGCTGCCCAACCGCGACCAGCCCTTCTTCCTGATGGCCATGACCTGTTTGAACGGGGCCTTCCAGAGTCTGGACAGCGAGGGGCTGGCGGAGGCATTGCTGGTGGCCGAGGGGGGGGCGATGGCGGCCTGGGCCGCGTCGGGCCTGGTGAATCCGTCGGGACAGGCCGATCTGCACGAGGCGATGCTGCCGCTGCTGCTCGCGGGGCATACGCTAGGCGAGGCCGCCCTGCGGGCCAAGGCGGCCGTCGACGATCGGGACATCCGCCGCAGCTGGATCCTGCTGGGCGACCCGGTCACGAGATTGCCCGTCCCATAGACGTCGCAGCAGGCATTGCCGATACGGCCGGCACTCTCGGGCTCCGGGTCGAGCCCCACGTTTCGCTCTCCCTGAGCTCATCAACTCGAGCAACGAGCCGAATGCGCGCCTTCGAGGGCCGGGGAACCGGCCGGTTTGGCAGGGGCTCTACTCCTGCTGGGGAACGTTTGGGCTGGAGTTCGATTTCTGACGCGGCAGCACTTCCCGGTCAGCGGTCCACCTCCGGGGTGACTCCCGGCCAGCCGTCGGTGCGAAAAGGAGTCAGCGGCAGGCCCTCTTTGCTGTAGACGTTGCAGACTGGGTCGTCGCCCCAAGCGTAGCGGGCGGCGACGGGGCGGGGCACCTGCTCGCTCCGGACTTCGATGCGGTCCGAGGCCACGATCCGGGCCTCGGCCCAGTGAAACACCCGGTCTTCGCCGGCCACCGCGAACCCCATCACGGTGTTGTGATCGTGCGCCTCGAGTCCGGCGCCGGCGTGGTCGAAGCGCAGCGTCAGACGCCCGTCCCCCTGCTCCATCTCCCGGTAGCGCGGGCTCTGGTGGGCGATCCCGGCTCCGTAGTCGCGGGCCAGCGCGAGGCGGGCCAGCCGGGCGGCCACTTCCTGTTTGTCCACCGGATGGATGTCGTTGGCCTCGCCCAGATCGATGATGACGGCCTGGCCCGTATTGGGCAGCGCCAGGGTCATCGTCTGCGCCTCCCGCAGCTCTGCCCAGGCGCTTTCCGCGGGGGGGCCCTGGTGGGGCGCGTCCTGCGTTTCCTGCGTGGTCGCGAAGTCGGCCAGCTGCACCCAGTAGAAGGGGAAGTCCCCGATGCCCCAGTCCTGCCGCCAGTTGCGGATCAGCAGGGGGAACAGGTGCCGGTACTGGTAGGCGCGGCCGG
>JBFGHG010000720.1:0-2775 GCA_041578395.1 Acidobacteriota bacterium | reverse complement strand
GAGCCTTCTCCACCAGTCTGACCCCTGCTCGTGACAGCCCCGGTCACATCCCTGTCGACCCGGTGCCGCTAGATCAGAACGTCCGCGGACGGGCCAGGAGGCGCCGCGGGCTTCGGGGGCGGGTACAGGTGCGCCAGCAGCGGCCCGATGGTCAGCCCCTGCACCAGGATCGAGAAGATCACCACGACGTAGGTGACCGACAGGATGAGCTGCCGCTCCGGCCCGGGCGGCAGCGACAGCGCCAGCGCCACCGAGATCCCGCCTCGCAGCCCGCCCCAGGTGAGGATCTTGATCGCGTTGGGGGTGAAGTCGCGGAAACGTCGCATGCCCATCACGGGCAGTCCCACCGTCACGAAGCGGGCCGCCAGCACGATCACGATCGCCACCAGCCCCAGTCCCAGGAAGTCGGGCCGCAGCGAGATGAGCAGCACTTCCAGCCCGATCAGGACGAACAGGACGGCGTTGAGGATCTCGTCCACCAGCTCCCAGAAAGTGTCCAGGTGATCGCGCGTGCGCTCGGACATGGCGAACAGACGCCCGTGGTTGCCCACCAGCAGCCCCGCCACCACCACCGCGATCGGGCCCGAGACGTGCAGCTTGCCGGCCAATGCGTAGCCGCCCGTCACCAGCGCCAGCGTCAGCAGAACCTCCACCTGGTAGTTGTCGACGCTTTTCAGCATCCGGTAGCAGAGGTAGCCGGCCGCCAGCCCCAGCAGCGCTCCGCCGCCCGCCTCCTGCAGCAGCAGCTGCACGACGTGCACCAGGCTGGGTTCCGCCCGCCCGGTGGCGATCTCGAGCAGAACCAGGAAGATCACCACGCCCACGCCGTCGTTGAAGAGCGACTCTCCCGAGATCTTGGTCTCGAGGCTCTTGGGCGCGCCCGCCGTCTTCAGAATGGAGAGCACGGCGATCGGGTCGGTGGGGGAGATCAGCGCGCCGAACAGCAGGCAGTAGAGGAAGGGCAGCTGCAGGCCGAACAGCCCGACGGCGAACCAGGTTCCGGTGGCCACCAGGACCGTCGAGAGGACCACGCCGGCGGTGGCCAGCACGCCGATGGGCGCCTTCTGCGCCGCCAGATCGCCCAGGTCGACGTGCAGCGCACCGGCGAACAGCAGGAAACTGAGCATTCCGCCCAGCAGGGCCTCGTCGAAGTCGATGCTGCGCAGCATCCCCTCGGCTTCCCGTTCGATCTCCAGCCCGGCCCAGCCCGCCGCCACCAGACCCAGCGACATGACCAGCGCGATGGCCATGATTCCGATGGTGGTCGGCAGCCGGACGTAGCGGTGGTTCAAGTAGCTGAAGACGGCCGACAGCGTGATCAGGACCGCCGTGATTTCGAACAATCCCATGGCTCGGGCCAGGATGCATGGGCGGATCCGAAAACTCAACCCGAGTGCGGCGGCCTGCACCGCGGAGCGCGGTGGCTTGCCACCGCTTTGATTCGGGCCGGCTCGACGGCGGCGCCGACCCGCTACAATCGACTCATGGCCGCCCAACTCAGAGACGGCTGGGGCCGGGCCTGGTTGTTGCTCTGCCTGGCCCTCACCCTGCACGTGGCCGACGAGGTGATGACGGGGTTCCTCGACACGGTCTGGAATCCGTTGGTGCAGACTCTGCGACAGGACTGGTCCTGGGTCCCCTTCCCCACTTTCCGATTCGATTTCTGGCTGGGCGGCCTGACCGCAGGCATCGTACTGCTGCTGTGCCTGACCCCCCAGGCCTCTCGCGGACGCCCCTGGATGAGGCCGATCTCCTGGTTCCTGGCGGTGTTGATGCTGGCCAACGGCGCCGGCCACCTGCTGCTCTCCCTGGTCTGGGGACGGCCCGCCCCGGGGGCCTTCTCCTCGCCTCTGCTGATCGCGGCGGCGGTCTATCTGATGTCCTCCCTGCGCACGCGCTCAGAACCGCTTGACAAGCCAGAGGGCCAGTAGTACCGTGGCTTTTGAGACCCCGTAAATGTTCACTGGATAACTATTTTCAGTGGAGGACGTGTGGCTACGACAGCAACTCCTGCCCGGCTCTGGGACCCCAGTATCGTCGACGATTTGCGCCGCATCTCGGGCGAGCGTTCGGTGCTCACCGACGACGCCTCGCTGGCGGCTTACGAGAACGACGGACTCAGCTTCAACCGTCACCGGCCCGACTGTGTGGTGATTCCGCGCAGCTCCGAAGAACTGAAGGCGATCATCCAGGCTTGCAAGGACCGCGACTTTCCCTACCTGATCCGGGCCGCCGGCACCAGCCTCTCGGGAGGGCCGGTAGCCGTCGCCGGCGGTCTGATCGTCCACGTCTCGAGGCTCAAGGGCATCCTGGAAGTCAACGTCGAGGACCAGTACTGCGTGGTGGAACCGGGCGTGGTCCTGAACCACCTCAACCACGAGCTCGCCGAATACGGCTTCTACTACCCGCCCGACCCCTCCAGCGGCTACTCCTGCACCCTGGGGGGCAACGTGGCCGAAAACGCCGGCGGACTGCGCTGCTTCAAGTACGGCGTGACGGCCAACTACGTACTGGGGCTGGAGATCGTCACCACGGACGGCGAAGTGGTGCAGCTGGGCGGACCGGCCGGCGTCTGGGGGCCGTCGCTGGCGCCCGACTGGCGGGAGCTGATGGTGGGCTCCGAAGGTATGCTGGCGACCATCACCAAGATCTGGCTGCGCATCCGCCCGCTGCCGGAAAAGGTCTGGACCTTCCTGGCCGAGTTCAAGACCATGGAAGGCGCCATCGACTGCCTGGTCGAACTGGTCCGCCACCCCGCGATTCCGGTCGCCCTGG
>JBFGHG010000719.1:0-2782 GCA_041578395.1 Acidobacteriota bacterium | reverse complement strand
GCCGCGGGGCTCGAGGCAGCCTTGCGCCAGCGAGACCCGCAGCAGCATCCGCACCAGCGGCAGCGAGAAGAAGCTGCGCCCCCGGGCATCGGGTTGGACCGTCATGGTGGGGTAGGCCAGCAGGGTCTCGATCGCCAACGGATCGCCCGCCTCCAGGCCGTTGCTGAGCTGGTGCAGGCGGAAGTCCGCGTCGAAGCTCAGCCGCTGGATGCCGGAGCGCGTCCGGGGCGACCAGACCCGTCCGTCGACCGTAATGAAACTGAATGGAAGCGGCGCTGCGTCCTGAGCCGGGAGGAGGGACGCGAGCATGCCGCCGAGCAAGCACACTACCAGGAGCATTCGGATTGTCATGTGACGCCTCCAGTCCCGCAGCCGGGCCGGCACCTGCCCGCGCCCGGGCGGGGTCAAAACACGAACCGCAACCCCAGTTGCAGGCGGCGCGGTTCGAAGGCCGAAGTGAATCCCAGCGGCCGGTTGGCCGGTACCGACTCGCTGCCCGAGAGGCGCCCGGTCTCGAGCACCGTGTCTCCGACTACGTGGTTGAGCTGGGAATAATTGACTCGGTTGAACAGGTTGAAGAACTCGCAGCTGACTTCCAGCCTCCCCTTCTCGTTGGGCAGCCGGAAGCGGCGGGAAAGGCGCAGGTCCGTGGAGGCGAATCCGGGACCGCGTCCCGTGTTGCGCCCCACGCCGGCCCCCGACTCGGTCAACGGCCGGTCCGTCTCCGCGTGGGTGTCGCCGTTGCGGTCGAATCCCGCCAGCAGGTTGAACGGCTTGCCGCTGGACACCACCACCGTGGCGGCGGTCCGCCAGTCCGACAGCAGCAGCGACAGCGGCCGCCTGAGAGAAAGCCGCCGCGGCCCCTCGAAGATCGCGCTGACGGCCAGACGCTGGCGCTGGTCGAAGGTCGACAGGGCCCGTTCCGCGCGCAGGTCGGTGTGGTCCTGGGGGCCCAGTTCGACGATGAAGTCGGTGGTGTCGTCGATCGCCTTGCCCAGGGTGTAGGAGGCGTCCAGGGCGTAGCGCGACCCGAACCGCTTGTGCAGCGTGGCGGTCAACCCGTGGTAGACGGAGTTGCCGCTGGTCTCCATCACCGGCAGCTGCACGAAACGGGGGTCCAGGCCGGGCACCCCGAAGCGCCCGTCGCCCAGCGGCCGGACGTTGTAGTCGCGCGAACGCACCAGGTGCACCCCGCTGTTGAAGAGGTAGCCTGCTTCGAGCGACCACTCGGAGCCCAGCAGGCGCTCCACGCTCAGGCTGGCCTGGTGGCTGTAGGGGTTGACCAGGCCCGGGTCGCCCGGCAGCACGATGGAAGGAGTGCTTCCCGGCTCGAGGCCGAAATGGGCCAGGGCTTCCCGCCCGTCCGCCCCTGTGCTCCGCATGAACCCCCAGATGTCGGCGGCCCCCACGGGAATGCCCGGCAGACCGGTCAAGGGCAGGAAGACCTGGGAGATCCGGCCCGAGAGGACCGACGAGGTGACCTCCAGGGCGCCCGGCAGGTTCTGATGGTAGATCCCGTATCCGCCCCGCACCACCAGCCGGCCGGCCTGCGGCGTGAAGGCGAAGCCCAGGCGAGGCTCCAGGTTGTCGTGGTCGTTGACGGCCGCCGGGTAAAAGGAGAAGGGGGCCTGCCCCGGCTCCAGGTTGAGCGTCTCGGTGCGCCAGGCCGTCTGGTAGCGCAGCCCCGCCGAGAGGGTCAGTCGCGGATGGACGCGCCAGGCGTCCTGCACGTAGAGCGCCAGGCGGTGCACCGGAACGCCCGTCGCAGGGTCGCCGAAACCCTGCAGATAGGTGAGCGGCAGCCCCAGGTTGTAGGCCTGCAGTGAGGTCAGGGGAGCCTCGAGCTCGCCGGCCAGGTCGGGCCGTCCCAGCCCGGCCGGCGGCGGCGCCGACAGCAGCATTGCCAGCCCGGCCGCGCTTCCCGGGCCCCCCACCGAATCGAGCAGGGCGGCCAGCGGCACGGCTTCGCCGAAGTTGAACTGCCCGCCCAGAAACACCTCCGCCTGCCCGCGCCGCTGCCTCGACTCCAGCTCCACGCCCGCGGACAGCGCATGGCGGCTCCGCAGCCAGGTCACCTGGTCCACCAACTGGACGAGGTCCACGTCGTAGCGGGTGGGATTGAGGAACTCCCGTCCGAACTCCGCCAGCCCGGCGATGGAGACTTCGGGTCCCCGCGGGTCCTGGGTCAGCACCTCCAGAGCACGGCGGGCGTACTGAAAACGCAGGTCGTGCAGCAGGGTGGGGGAGAAGACGTGCAGGTCGCCGGCCGCCAGCGTCCAGTCGCGCACGTCGTAGCGCACGCCGTTGCTCACTCCTTCCAGAGCCCCGAAATCGGTATTGTCGTTGGCCTGGGAGGCGAACGTCAGCCGCCCGAACGCCTGGTTGGCGGCGCTGAACTGATGGTCGAAGCGGGCCGAGGCGACGTCCAGGTCTTCCTCGAAGGGGAAGGCCCCGCTTTCGGACTCCAGCAACGCGAGCGTGTCCGGAAAGGTCGTGGGGAGCGTACGCAGCAGGCCGAAGCTCGGATCGACGAAGGCCGAGGCCAGGCCCGCGAGCCCCGGATCGCCGCTGGCGGCCAGGACGTCGAACAGCTCGAGCTGGCCGGGCGTCGGTTCGAAGATGCTCCGATCGTCCAGGAAGGTCACGAAGCGTGTCTCCCGGCGGCGGCGCCCTTCGTAGGCGGAGAAAAAGAAGGTCCGGTCCGCCGCCAGGGGCCCTCCCAGGCTGCCCCCGAACAGGCGTCTGCGGAAGCGGTTGGAGGGTCCCTCCGGGCGCCGTTTTT
>JBFGHG010000718.1:0-2783 GCA_041578395.1 Acidobacteriota bacterium | reverse complement strand
GCCAGAGCCAATCTGGAGCCCCTGGTCTTCGAAGGGCACGAGCCCGGCGGTCAGCTCTCCCTCACCACGGACGTGGAAAACTTCCCCGGCTTTCCCGAGGGGGTGCAGGGCCCCGAGCTGGTGGAGCTGATGAAGAAGCAGGCGCAGCGCTTCGGCGCCCGCTACGAGGTGGAACGGGTCACCGAGGCGGACCTCTCCGCGCGGCCCTTCCGGCTGGTGACCGAGCGGAACACCTACCAGACCGAGAGCCTGATCGTCGCCTCCGGCGCTTCGGCCCGCCTGCTGGGGCTGGAGTCGGAACGCAAGCTGATCGGCCACGGAGTCTCCACCTGCGCCACCTGCGACGGCTTCTTCTTCCGGGGACAGAAGCTGATCATCGTGGGGGGCGGCGACACTGCCATGGAGGAGGCGCTGTTCCTGACGCGCTTCGCCGAAACGGTGACGGTGGTGCACCGCCGCGACGAGCTGCGCGCGTCCAGGATCATGGCCGACCGGGCGCTGGCGCACGAGAAGATCGACTTCCTGTGGGACACGGTGGTGACCAACATCCTCGATCCGGAGAAGCAGACCGTGGAGGCGGTGCGGCTGAAGAACCTGAAGACGGGCGAAGAGAGCACCATGGAGGTGGGGGGCGTGTTCATCGCCATCGGGCACATCCCCAACACCGATGTATTCGCCGGCCAGCTCGAGATGACCGACAACGGCTACCTGATCGTGCACGACGGCTCGCGGACCTCCGTGGAGGGAGTGTTCGCGGCCGGCGACGTGCACGATCACGTGTACCGGCAGGCCGTGACGGCGGCCGGCGCGGGGTGCAAGGCCGCCATGGACGCCGAGAAGTGGCTGGAAGGCCAGGAGTAATGGCGGGCGAATTCGATTTCCGCTTCGACGAAGATGCCCTGAAAGGCCGCGTACTGCTGCTGGCCGGGGGGAGCGGAGGCCTGGGCGCCGCCACGGCGGTGCTGGCCGCCCGCGAGGGAGCGCGTCTGGTGATCGGATGCCGCTCCAACCTGGAGCGGGCCCGGACGCTGGCCGATCACCTGCGCCGCGAGTACGGGACGTCGGTCGAAGCCGTTGCGGGAGACATCGGTGAGGACGAAACCCGCCGCCGCTACCTGGATGCGGCCGCCACGCTGGGTCCGCTCTACGGCCTGGTCTGCTTCAGCGGGAGCCCGGCGCGGGTCGACTGGCAAAGCGCCGGAGTGGAGGAGCTGCGCACCAGCCTCGAGGTCAACTACTCGGGTCCGGTGCTGCTGGCCCGCGACGCGGCCGCCCGCATGCGCCGCGACGGCCAGTCGGGAGCCATCGTCCTGTTTTCGACCATGCAGGCCGTGGCTCTGTTCGACGGCAGCATCAACTACGCCGCCCCCAAGGCGGCCCTCATCCATGCCGCCCGCATCATGGCGCGCGAGCACGGAGGCCCGGAGGGGGTTCGGGTCAACGTGGTGGCCCCGGGCGTCAACCGCGCCGGCATGGCGCTGGCGTCGATCGAAGCGGGCAAATACGAGCGTTTCCTGGACCAGAAGGTGATCCCGCGATACGGCAGGCCCGAGGACGTCGCCCGGGTGGTGAGGCTGCTGCTGGAGCCGGACGGCTACGTGACCGGGCAGGTGATCACCGTCGACGGCGGCCTCACGATCCGACCGCGCGGTTGACGGAGTTGAGGATCTCCCGCTTGGAGACTTCTCCGATCAGCGTGGAGAGAAAGACCTCCAGGCGGTGCAGGGTGAAGGCCCGGCGGTCGCCTTCGGCTTCGTGCAGTTCCTTGCCGAACTCCTCCACCGGCTCCCAGTCCTTGAAGAAGAGCAGCCGCATCGACCCTTCCTGGAACTCGTCCATGGCCTGGACGACGGCTTCGAAGACTTCTTCGTCCCGCTCGCGGCTGGCTTCCATGGTCATCTGGTAGAGCCGGTTGAGGTCGGCCACCAGCTTGACCGCCTCCGCCTGCTGGTCGCGCGTGTCCACGAACAGCGTCTTCTCCTCGAAGGCGGGGTTGAGCTGCGTCACCAGCCCCACGAAGGACTGCTGGGTGATGTGGGTGAGCAGACCCATGGCGGTCTCGATGCGGGAGTAGATCTCGCCCAGTTTCTTCTGCGTCTCCACGCCCTTCAGCTCACTCGAGAAGATCTTCTTCACCTCCATCTTGAGGGCGAAGCGGACGCTCGTGACTTCCTGGTTGAGCTGGGGCAGCGAGTAGCCGAGGTACTTGTGGGAGTGCTCCAGCACGTCCAGCAGCCGGCGGTAGCAGTACTGGAAGTAGTGCAGCAGCAGGAAGAGCCGGTGGTACTTGAAGCTGCGGCGCATGAAGTCCTGGAAGTAGTCGAGGTAGCTCAGGATCTTCAGGAACTCCAGGAAGATGCGGCTCAGCTCCTCGCGAATGCCGTCGAGTTCGATGGAAGAGGCCAGGTCGCGGTCGATCAGGTGCTGGTACTTGAAGTGGGAGTACTTTCGAGTGAGGATCCGGTGCGCTTCGCTGCGGCTGAAGTGCACGATCTGGTTGGCGACCAGCGAGCCGTACGCCTTGAATTCGGGCAGCGACAGCGCCGGATGGCGGGCCATGCAAATGCCCACGATCCGCAACCGCTGCAGGTATTCCCAGAGGTGGAAGAAGTCCGCGAACTGCTTCTTGAAGTCGCCGCGGGTCAGCTCCGGCGCCAGTTCCAGGCCCGGCCCCAGCGCCGGCTTCGACTTGGCCTGCTCCCGCTCGATGACCTTGGGGCAGCGCTGCAGCAGGTCTCCCGTGACGTCCAGCACCGCCTTCATCCGGTCGCGGTAGTTGTCCT
>JBFGHG010000717.1:0-2786 GCA_041578395.1 Acidobacteriota bacterium | reverse complement strand
TTCGGCTTCCCGTACAATGCGCCTTCCAAGGGTTGGCTCCTGTTGGGAAGCTCGGGAACGTGAACCGCGGGCAGGATGCCCGCGCCACTGGGAAGGTGCCGCGTATGGAACGAGTGCGTTGGGGTGTGCTGGGAACGGCCAAGATCGCTCGCGAAAAAGTAATCCCCGCCATGCAGCGGGGCCGGCATTGCGAGGTGGCGGCGATCGCCTCCCGCGACCTGAACCGGGCCCGCGAATGCGCCGACAGCCTCGGCATCGACAAAGCCTTCGGCAGCTACGAAGAACTGCTGGCGGACCCCGGCATCGACGCCGTCTACATCCCCCTGCCCAACCACCTGCACGTCCCCTGGTCCATCAACGCCCTGGACGCCGGCAAGCACGTGCTCTGCGAAAAGCCGATCGGCCTGAACGCCGCCGAAGCCGTCCGGCTCCAGGAGAAGGCCGCCCAACACCCCGAGCTGAAAGTGATGGAAGCCTTCATGTACCGCTTCCACCCGCAGTGGCTCGAAGCGCGCATCTTCGTGCAGGAAGGGCGTCTCGGCGACCTCGAGGCCGTCCACACCTGGTTCTGCTACCACAACACCGACCCCGGCAACATCCGCAACAAGAAAGAGTGGGGCGGGGGCGGATTGATGGACATCGGCTGCTACGCCATCTCGCTGTCGCGCTTTCTCTTCGGCGGGGAACCGCGCCGCGTGATGGGGGCCCTGCACTTCGACCCGGCCACGGGCGTGGACCGGCTCGCCTCGGGCACCCTCGACTTCGAGACCGGTACCTCCACCTTCACCTGCGCCACCCAGTTGCAGCCCTACCAGCGCGTCCTGATGTTCGGCACCGAAGGCAGCCTGGAAATCGAACTCCCCTTCAACGCCCCCAACGACCGGCCCTGCCGCGCCTGGCTCGAGAAAGATGGCAAGGGGCAGGGTCTGGAATTTCCGGTCGCCGACCAGTACACCCTGCAGGGAGACGTTTTCTCCGAATGCGTGCTCGCGGACAAGCCGCTGCCCACTCCCCTCGAGGACGCCGTCGCCAACATGCGCGCCATCGACGCGCTGCGGGAGAGCGCCGGCGCCGCCTCCTGACGAAAGGACTCGAAGCATGCCCCTCCGGTCCGTCCCGCGATTCGTGATCCTCTCCCTGGTCTTGGTGCTGGCGCCGGTCCCGGCCCTCGCCCAGGCCGCCGCCGCCGTCTCCCCCACCCAAGCCGGCTTTTCCCCGGAGCGGCTGGAGCGGTTGGACTCCCGGATGCAGTCGTACGTCGACGAAGGGCAGCTGGCGGGGATCGTCACGCTGATCAGCCGGGGCGGCCGGATCGTCCACCTCCGGACCCACGGCTACCAGGACCTGGAAACGCGCCGGCCCCTCGAGGAGGACGCCATCTTCCGCATCTACTCGATGACCAAGCCGGTCACCGGCGTCGCCATGATGATGCTGTTCGAGGAAGGGCGCTTCCTGCTCACCGACCCGGTCGCCAAGTACATCCCCGAGTTCGCCGATCTGAAAGTGGCCGCCGGCGAGGACGGCGAAGGCGGGCTGGTCCTGGAAGACGCCGTCCGGCCCATGACCATGCGCGACCTGATGACGCACACCAGCGGCCTGACCTACGGCGTCTTCTCGCGCTCGGCGGTGGACACGCTCTACCAGGAGGCCAAACTGTTCGACGGGACGCTCGAGGAGATGATCGCCAAGCTGAGCCGCATCCCCTTGCGCCAGCAGCCGGGCACGGTCTTCCACTACTCCGTCTCGGTGGACGTGCAGGGCCACCTGGTGGAGAAGCTCTCCGGCCTGACCCTGGACCAGTTCTTCCGCGAACGCATCTTCGAGCCGCTGGGGATGTCCGACACCGGCTTTCACGTCCCCGCCGGCAAGCTGGACCGGCTCACCACCGTCTACGGACCCCCCGAGGAGGGGCAGACCGGCCTGCGGGTGCGGGACCATCCGGCCGACACGACCTACGCCCGCCCTCCGGGATTCCTCTCGGGCGGCGCCGGCCTGGTGTCGACGGCCCGCGACTACTGGCGCTTCTGTCAGATGCTGCTGAACGAGGGCGAACTGGACGGGGTCCGCCTGCTGTCCCCCGCCAGCGTCCGGCTGATGCGCGGCAACCACCTCTCCGAGGAGATCCGCAGCCGTGGCAACCAGCAGGGCCTCGGCTTCGGGCTCAACTTCGCCGTGGTGCTGGACCCCGCGGCGGCCGGACAGCTCGGCTCTCCCGGCGAGTACTACTGGGGCGGCTACGCCAGCACTCTCTTCTGGATCGACCCGCGCGAGGAGCTGATCGGCATCCTGATGACCCAGTTCATCCCCAGCGGGACCCATCCGCTCCGCCCGCAGATGCGCAACCTCGTCTACCAGGCGCTGGTGGACGAAGCCCGGCCTTCCAGGCCGTGATTCGGATGGCCGGTCCATCACGGGCACGGATGCCCACGCGTGGCGCGGCCTTCCAGGCCGTGATTCCAATCGCCGCCCATCGCGGGCAAGGATGCCCGCGCCACACGAGCACGAGATTGAAGCCGGCCCCGAACTGGACTACATTCGGGCGCGAAGGGGGACCCATGAACCGTAGAACCGCCGCCCTGGTGGCGATCCTGACTCTGGCCGCGCCGGCCGCCACGCCGAGCGCCAACGACCCCGAACGCCTGCTCGGCTTTTCCGAAGAGGAGTCGCGCCGCCAGCGCGAGTGGGAAGCGCGCTTCGACCAGCTGCTCGAGCGCGACCACGTCCGCCAGGGGATCCAGCGGCTTTCGGCGCGCCCCCACCCGGTCGGCTCCCCCTACGGCAAGGAG
>JBFGHG010000716.1:0-2797 GCA_041578395.1 Acidobacteriota bacterium | reverse complement strand
GCTGGGCGGCGGCTTCGAGGTGATCTTCTCCGCCACCAACCGAAGCGAAGCCGGCTGGCAAGGGCGGGTCCTGCTGGACGGCGGAGACTGGCCGGCGGCCCGAGGCTGGAGTCTGGACGGAGAAGACCGCACGGGCCATTCCGGGTTCGAACTCGACCTGGAGCCCAATCAGACCCGCCAGTTCGTGCTGAGCCGGCGGGGAGACGCGGTCAGCGGCTGGCTGGAGGTCCGTCCCCAGCCCGGGTCGGACGCTGCAGCGCTGGCCACGGCGTTCTTCTACAACTATTCGCTGGAGGGGCAATTGGAAGACTCCACCGGAGTCGCGCCTGCCCGGCGCACCACGGCCGTGCGCTTTCCGGTGAGCCGGGCCAGCGGGCTCAATACGGGTCTGGCCGTGCGCCGGAGCGATTCTCCCCTGACGTTCACCCTCTATCACGAAGACGGCAGCCCGCTGCAGCAACTCACTACGCCCTTCGAGGGGGCGGTTTTCTTCGACGAGCTCTTCTTCGGGGTGGGCGAGCCGTTCATCGGCTCGGTCGAGGTCACTTGCCCTCAGGGGTTCTTCATCGTGGTCCTGCGCCAGGAACTGCTGGGCGGCGGGGCCTTCCAGCTGACCTCCATCCCGGCTCTGACGGTGCTTCCACCCTAGCTAAGCTAGGAGTCGTACGTTCACGTCGGCCGGCGCCCCAGCGGAGGTTGGCCAGCCGGCTGTGTCACAATCACGGGGTGTCCGGCGGGCCGAGTGAGACAGTCTCGATCATCGAAGCCATTGACTGGAACTGTCCCCGGTGCCGCGGCGAACTGCCCGCTCCCCTCGAAAGCGCGACGGCTTGCCCGGCGTGCGGCAGCACCTTCCCGAAGCAGGCCGGCGCCTTCCGGTTCCTTCCTCCCTCCCGCCAGCGGCACTTCGCCGAGTTCCTGCGCGAATACTCGACCGTCCGGCAGAAGGAGGGGCGTCACGGCGAGGCCGACTTCTACCGCAGCCTCCCCTTCCACGACTCCACCGGGCGCTACGCCGGCGCCTGGAAGATCCGGGCCCGCAGCTTCCGCTGCCTGCTGGAGGAGATCGTGAGGCCCAGCGAGGGAGACGGGCCGCTGCGGGTGGTCGACCTGGGGGCGGGGAACTGCTGGCTTTCCAACCGTTTGGCGGCCCGCGGGCATCGCTGTGTGGCCGTCGACCTTTCGCTGGACGAACGGGACGGCCTGGGCTGCTCGAGCCGCTACGAGGAACCGTTTCTGGCCGTGCAGGCGGAGTTCGACCGCCTGCCCTGGGCCGACGGCCAGTTCGAGCTGGCGGTCTTCAACGCCTCGCTGCATTACTCCTGCGGCTACGAGAAGACGCTGGAGGAGGCGCTGCGGGTGCTCGTCCCGGGTGGGACGCTGGCGGTGATGGACACTCCGCTGTACCACGACCCGGAGAGCGGCCGGCAGATGGTGCGCGAGCGCGAGCGGGAGTTCCGCCGCCGTTTCGGGTTCCCCTCCGACTCCCTGCCGATGGAGAACTTCCTCACCTTCCAGCGGCTGGAGCAGCTCGGGGAGCAGCTCGGGGTCAGGTGGCGGCTTTCGAAGCCGCACTATGGCTGGCGCTGGGCCCTGCGGCCCCTGCGTGCCCGTCTGGCCGGCCGCCGGGAGCCGGCGCGCTTCCTGCTGGTCTGGGCCGCCAAGGAAGGGAAGGCGTGAGGATCCCGGCCCCGCTGCGCCGCCTCTGGAAGGCGGGGGTGTGGGTCCGCTACCACGGCTGGCAGAAGCGCCGCCTGGACCGCCTGCGCATCCGCCGCGTCCGGGGTTTGGAGCTGGTCGTGCTGCCCGGCGTGTTCGACCCGGTGGTGTTTCGCAGCGGGGACTTTCTGGCGGAGGTGCTGGGCCGGGCGCCCCTGGAGCCGGAGGCCGAAGTGCTCGATCTGGGGACGGGCAGCGGCGTGCTGGCGGTGGCGGCGGCGGCGCGGGGGTGCCGGGTCACGGCTGTGGACATCCAGCCGGCGGCGGTCCGCTGCGCCCGCCTCAACGCTTGGCTGCACGGGCTCGAGGAGCGGATCGAGGTGCTCGAGGGGAACCTCTTCGAACCCGTGGCGGGGCGCCGCTTCGACCGTGTCCTCTTCAACCCGCCGTACCTGTCCGGGAGTCCCAGCCGCGAGGAGGAGCAGGCCTTTCGGGCACCCGGCGCCGCCGGCCGGTTTGCGGCCGGCCTGGGCAATCACCTGCGGCCGGGCGGGTTTGCCCTGGTGGTCCTCTCGGACGCGGGCCGCGAGAGGGACTTCCTCGAGGCCCTGGAGCGCGCAGGTTTCGCGTGTCGGAGCGTGGCGGAGCACGACTCGATCTCCGAGGTCTTCCGAGTGTTCCAGATTTCGTCCCTGCAAGGGGAGTCGGCCTGAGGGGAGGGGTGTGGCCGGGGAGTGCGGCGGCTTGCCACCGCCTTCTCTTCGGGGCCGGCTTGCGGGGGCCGGCGCGGCGCCGAGGCGCCGCGAATCAAGGTGGAAGCAAGCCTCCGGACTCCATGAGCGGACGTCAGCTTCCCCGGTAGGTCGAATATCCGAACGGGCTCAGCAGCAGCGGGACGTGGTAGTGCTGCCCGGCGTCGCGGACTTCGAACGTCACCTGCACCCGCGGGTAGAAGGTCTCGCGGCCCTGAGCGGCGAAGTAAGGCTCGGTCTCGACGGTGAGGCGATAGCGCCCCCGGCTCAGCGGGCGGTCCAGCAGACTGCCGGTGCGGCCGTCCGGGTCGGTCGTGCCGGCACCCAGCACCTCCCACCGCTCCTCCCGCTCGGCCTCGAGCCGGACCTCGACGCCGGCCGCCGGC
>JBFGHG010000715.1:0-2803 GCA_041578395.1 Acidobacteriota bacterium | reverse complement strand
CGGGGAGGTCTTGATCTGCCGCAAGTCCAGGGCCCGTACGGCTCCGTCGGTGATCTCGAGCTCGTAATTCTCGCCCGTGCGGTTGTCCGTGATCGACAAGCTTTTCCGTGACATCTCGTTTCCTTCTTCGCCGTTTGACCTGGAAGACTTTGTCTCCACCCGGAAAGGGTTTCGCCAGCCCTCGATCTGGGATTTTTCAGGATATCGGAGTCTTCGGCCCAACACAATTGCGTGGTAGACTTTTTTCATGCGCAAGCTGCTGGCCGGCTTGGCCCTGTGCCTGGCGGCGAGTTGGGCATTTTCGGGCAACAGTATCCGGCTCAACAGCCGGATGTTTTCGATCCTCGTCACCGAACCGGACGGCTGGGCTTTGGACCTGGAAACCGCCTCCCAGATCGCCCATTTCGCGCTCTACGAGCCGGGCTCGTCCTGGCGGCGGGGCGACCCGGTGATCTTCGGCAGGTTCGTGCCGCGGGAGGGCGAGGAAGAAGTGGACGAGTTCGTCCGCGACGACGAGGACCGGTTCCGGCTGCAATGTCCGGGGGTTCGCGTCGGCCGCCTCGAGTTCGACCTGCAGACCCCGTATTCCTTCACGGTCCGGCCTTACGAGTGCCCGGGCGCGAGCAGCGAGTGGGTCGCGATCGCCCCCGTCCCCTCCTCCTTCGCCATCTTCGTGTTCAGCGCCCGCCGCGCGGAGCTGCTGGAAGCCCGGCGGGGTGCGTTCGAAGAGGTGCTGCAGGGGTTTCGCTGGCTGGTTCGCGCCGAGCCACGCCGCTACCCTCCCGAAGAGGTCCCCTCACCCGGAGTTCCCGGCCGCCACTGAGCGGCCCCGGGGCCGCAGCTCGAGCCTCTGCATGATCTCCTGGACGTGGAAGCAGCGGTTGAGCACGTAGAAGTGGATTCCCGCCACGCCGCGCTCCAGCAGTTCGCCGGCCTGCCGGACCGTGTGCTCGATCCCGATTTGCCGGACGCGCGCCTGGTCGTCGCCGGCGGCTTCCAGCCGGGCCAGCAGGGAATCGGGGAGGCTCGAGCCGCACAGGCTGGTGATCCGCCGAATCTGAGAGACGCTCAAGATGGGCAGCAGCCCGGGCACGATCGGGCACTCGATTCCCGCTTCGCGGCAGCGGCGCTCGAAGCCGAAGAAGTGGCGGTTGTCGTAGAACAGCTGTGTGATGATCACGTCGGCGCCGCAGGCGACCTTGCCGGCCAGGTGCCGCAGGTCGGTGGCCGAATCGGACGCCTCCGGGTGGGTTTCGGGATAGCCGGCCACCGCCACGCCGAAGTTTCCCCGGGCGCGGATGTGCTCGACCAGTTCGCAGGCGTGGCGGAACCCTCCCGGGGGCGGCTCGAAACGCCGGCTTCCGGCCGGCGGATCTCCGCGCAACGCCACGATGTTCTCGATCCCCGCCTCTTCGATCCGATCCAGGATGCGGTCGATCCGGGCCCGGTCCGAACCCACGCAGGTCAGGTGGTGGGCGGTCTCCCAAGCGTGGTCCCGGCGCAGGGTGCGGGCGATCTCGAGCGTCTGTTCCTGCGTGCTGCCCAGGGCGCCGTAAGTGACCGTCACGAAATCGGGGCCCAGCGCCAGCAGCCGGGGCAGGCGCTCGCGCAGGCGCTGCAGGCCCTTCTCCGTCTTGGGCGGGAAGAGCTCGAAGGAGATGGCTGCAGATCCCTGCCGATAGTAGTCGCCAAACCGCATCGAGCGCGGATTATAGCACCGGCCGCGGTGGTCCGGCCTTCCAGGCCGGGGTTCTCTTCGAGGGGATGACAGGCAGGGTTGCCCGTCCCGCCAGCTTTACTCCATTGCCCCTTCTCGATATCCTGCCGCCGCTGATGCGAATACTCATCCTGGGTGGGGGCGAGGTGGCCTACCTGGTGGCCCGACGGTTGATCCGCGAACAGAACGAAGTCACCATCGTCGAACAGAGCAGCAGCCGCTGCCAGTACCTGGAAGAGTCCCTGGACGCCAAGGTCGTGTGCGGCAACGCCTCCAGCATCGGAGCGCTGGAGCGGGCCGGCATCGACAAGACGGAGATGCTGATCGCGGCCACCAACAGCGACGAGACCAACGTGCTGGGGTGTCTGGTCGCCCACGATTACGAGAACGTCAAGATCAAGCTGGTGCGCCTGCGGACCCACGAGGTGGACCACTGGCGCAAGCTGTGCGAGAGCACCCTGGGAGTCGACCTGGTAATCCATCCCGACCGGGAGGCCGCCAAGCGGATCCTGCGGGTGACGCCGCTTCCGGAGGTCTTCGACGTGCGCGCCTTCGCCGACGGCCGGGTGCAGCTGTTCGGCATGAACGTGACCCACTCCAACTGGGTGGTGGGCAAGAGCATGGAGGAACTGGACGAAAGCGGCCCCCCCAAGAACTCGCTGATGGCGATGCTGTTCCGGGGCAGCCGCGTCATCATCCCCCGGGGGCAGGACCGGCTGCGGGCGGGAGACCACGTCTACATCGTGGTGCCCACCTCCGAGTACCAGGAGTGCCTGGAGTTCATGGGCATCCCCCGGGAGAAGAAGCTGCAGCGGGTCTTCATCCTGGGAGGGAAGCAGATCGGCATCGAAATCGCGCAGCGGCTGGAGAAGCGCGGCGTGCAGGTGAAGCTGTTCGAGCGCGACCTGGAGCGCTGCGAGAAGATCTCCACCCTGGTCAAGAAGACCATCGTCATCCACGGCGACGGCACCGACCAGCAGATCCTGGAGGAGGAGAACATCGAGGGGATCGATGCCTACCTGGCCCTGAGCGGCCACGACGAGGACAACATCATTGCCTCGCTGCTCTCCAAGCGGATGGGCGCCT
>JBFGHG010000714.1:0-2803 GCA_041578395.1 Acidobacteriota bacterium | reverse complement strand
CCTTGCACCGCTTGGACTCCCATTTCCAGCAGCCAGCCCAGGGCTTCGTACAGCGCGCAGTAGCCGAGATAGCTGGGGTGCCCCGGCCGGTAGCGGCCCGCGTCGCGGGGCGGGTCGAAGCTGAAGGGGGGCGCCTGCGGGTCGGGCGAGCCGGCGAAGGGCGGGTAGTTGCGCTGGACGTGCCCCGGGAAGAGCCGATCGGGCAGCTGGTCCGAGCCCTGCAACTCCTGCCTCGCGTAGAAGAACGCCGCGCCGTGCGGGCCGTAGAGCCACTTGTAGCCGGAGCAGGCCGCAAAGTCGATTCCCATGGCCTGGACGTCGATGGGAACGATCCCGGCCGCCTGGATGATGTCGGCGAACAGAACCGCGCCGTGCGCGTGAGCCAGCTCGCTCAACTCGGCGATTGGCTCGATGTGTCCGTTGACGTTCGAGACCAGCGCGACCGTCACCAACGCCGTGCGGTCGTCGATCAGCCGCTTCATGGCGTCCAGGCCCGGCTCCCAGCCGCCGCGCGCGACGCGGACGTCCAGGCCGACACGGCGCAGGCCCTCCAGGTTGTGCAGGGAACCGGAGAAGTGCAGGTCGTTGGTCACGACGTTGCCGCCGGCTCGCAGGGCGGGCAGACCGTCCAGCAGGACCTGCTCCCCGGCCTTCGTGCACTGCAGGAAGGCGATTTCGGAAGGCTGGGCCCCGATCAGGCGGGCGAACCGCCGGCGGCAGCCGGTCAGCATTTCCTCGATCCGGTCCCACCCTTCGACCCCGGGTCCGCCCCGCCAGTAGTCGAGGTAGCGCTCGATCCCGGCGGCCGCGTGCGAGGAGAGGGGCGTGCCGCCGGCGGCGTTGAGGAAGATCTGGTCGCCGTATCCGGGAAACCACCGCTGGACCTGCTCGGCCCGGTTGGGTCCGGACTGCGGGAGCCCGCCCGGCGGAAGGCCGGCGGACCAGACGGTGGCGATACTGCCGGCGAGAAACCGGCGGCGACTGGGTGTCCACTCCTGCATGATGTCCTCGTGACCCAGCCTTCCGGGCCGTCGTTGTCCGAATCACTGGCAGGGATGCCCCTGTCACTTTACAGTCCCGACTAGGCCGGCACCAACACCTGGACCTCGCGCGGGGCCAGGATCACCGGCAGGGCCGCCGCCGGGCCCACCGAGACCTGTCCCTTCTCGTGGAACCGGGCGGCCGAGATCCTCGAGACCGTGCCGGTTCCCTCCGTGCGGAGATTGCTGTAGGCCACCGTCAGCCGCCGCGGGTCGGCGGTCAGGTCCCGGTCGACGATCACCGAGCCCTGAAAGCGCTGTTCCCCGGTGTTGGCGGCCACCAGGATCTCGCGGTCGGAGAGGATCCTGGAGAAAGCGACGATTCCCCCCGGACCGGAGGAATGCCCGAAGTCGGCGCCATTTCCGGAGACCTCCCGGAAGTAGAGCCGGCCGTAGCTGAGGGGCGGCTCTAAGTGGCGCAGTTCGGACAGGTCCTGGATGTGGCGGAACAACTCGGTGTGGGTGGCGAAGCCGCCGGGTTTGCCCCACAGCGCCTCGCGGACCGATTCGAAGGCCTCGAGATCGGGATTTCCGGCGGCGTCCACCGTCCCGCTCAACCCCTGCTCGGTCCCGTAGTAGAGGCAGGGGATGCCCTGCAGCGTGAACAGCAGCGCCAGCGCCAGAGTCACCTGCTCGGGAGGGGTCTGCGGGTGCCGGAGGCGCTCTTTCTGGTCGTGGTTGTCGAGGAAGCTGACGAAGAAGCGCCCCGCTTCTCCGTGCGAACTGAGCAGTTCGCTTTCCAGCGCCTTGCGGTTGTCGAACACGGTGCGGATGGTGGCCACGTCGCTCGAGCCCTTGGCGGCCCAGGCCAGGTCGGAGAAGAGCGGGAAGTCCAGCGCGGCGTCCACGCCGAAGCCCTCGCCAGTGCCGTTGCGTCCGATGAAGCTGGCGATGGTGGCTTCCACGTCGGCCACTTCGCCGAAGGTGAAGAAGTTCTGCTTGCCCATGCTCAGCGCGAACTCGCGGATGGCGTTGCCGAAGGTCTCGATCAGCTCGGGGTCGACGTACTTGACAGTGTCGATGCGGAAGCCGTCGAAGTCGTAGCGGGCGATCAGGTAGGCGTAGCTTCGGATCAGCAGGTTGAGGACCGGACAGCGCCCCCGCTGCTCTCGGAGGGCCTCCTGGCCGGGCGCGCCGGCGTCGTATTCGACGACCAGCTGGCGCAGTTCCTCGAAGTCGCCGCGAACGAAGCCTCGCTCGTCGGGGGTGTCGCTCAGCTTGCGGCCGCGGCGGCGGAAGAAGAGGTGGTCCTGCAGATCGGCAGGCCAGACCGCGTCGTCGGCGTGCAGCTGATCGGGCGGATCCAGCCGGTTCTCCCAGTCGGAGCGGGAGAAGCCGAAGCCGGTGAGCCAGCGGATGGGAGGTTCGCTGCCCAGCGGGCCGTTCAGGACGTTGGCGTCGGCAAACTTGTCGGTCACGCCGCCCGATCGGACGTAGTCGAAGACCCGGGCGGAGTGGTTCAGCACGATGTCGAGAATCACGTAGATCCCGCGGCCGTGCGCTTCGTCGACCAGCTCGGTCAGCTCCAGCTCGGCGGTGGCCAGCGTGCCATCCGAGGCGAAGCGTGCGTCCAGGTTGAGGAAGTCCTGGGCGCCGTAGCCGTGGTAGTTGAACTGGAAGTGTTCCGGCCGGGAGTTCTTCAGCACGGGCGTGATCCAGATGGCCTTGACGCCCAGCTGCTGGAGGTAGCCGAGCCGGGCCTGCACGCCCTTGAAGGTCCCGCCCTGGCGCTTGCCGAATTGCCGGTTCCAGGCGAAGGCAGG
>JBFGHG010000713.1:0-2814 GCA_041578395.1 Acidobacteriota bacterium | reverse complement strand
TCTACCGCGACCCCTTCGTGCAGCTCACCGATGGGAGCGAGCAGGTGCTCCCCCGCCTGGGCCAGACGGGACAGTGGACCCGTCCAGTGCAGGTCCGGGCCACGGGCCGCACCGGAGTCGTCATCGTCAGCTTCTACCCCTGGGGAGCCTATCCCTTTCTCGGTTTTCCGCTGTGCGAGATCGCCGACACCCACCTGGAGATGGAGGCCGCCTTCCGGGACGCGCCCGAGCTGTCCCCGTGCGCCCGGGTGCGGCAGATCCAGCGGTACCTGTGCGCCCGCCTGCGGGAGGACCGGCACGACGCCCTGGTGGAGCTGGCGGCGCGCCGCATCGACCTCAGCCGGGGCCGGATTTCGATCGAGCGTCTGGCCCGCTCGCTGCACCTCTCCGAACGACAGCTGGGGCGGCGTTTCCGGCGGGTGGTCGGGGTGGCCCCCAAGACCTTCTGCCGCATCAACCGCTTCCAGAAGGCGCTGGGCGCCCGGCGCGCCGGAGCCGGCTGGAACCGCATCGTCGACCTCTGCGGCTACTCGGACCAGTCTCACTTCATCCGGGAAATCAAGGCGTTCTCCGGCTTCTCCCCCGAGAAGCTGCCGGCCGGGCGGCCCGAGTCTCCCCTGAGCCGGCGCTTCAACGCCCGCGCGGATTCGTCCGATTTCTTCAATACCGTCTACCTCTGAGCGGGTAGGCTGGAGGCTGGAGGACAGCATGAAGAGAACCGTGTTGCTGGGAGTGTTGCTGGCCGCTTCCGTCTCCGCGCAGGACGCAGACCGGTTCGTGAGCCTCGACGTCGCCTCCTGGGACGTGCAGGGAGAGGTGAAGCAGGGCGAGACACTGGGCCGGCCCGCGCTGCAGCTGCGCAGCGGGCGGGCGATCCGCCGGGACGTGGCGCTCGCGGACGGCACGGTGGAGTTCGACATGGCCGTCAGCGGGCAGCGGAGCTTCGTCTACCTGCTGTTCCGCATGGAGTCGGACCGCGACTTCGAGGAACTCTACTTCCGCCCGCACAAGGACGCGCTGCCGGACGCCGCGCAGTACTCTCCCGTCTACCGGGGGATTTCCAACTGGCAGCTCTACCACGGCCCTGGAGCCACGGCGGCCGTCGACCTGCCCGCCGGGCGCTGGATTCACGTGCGGCTGGTTCTGTCGGGCGGGCATGCGTTCCTGTTCATGGACCGGTCCAGCGAGCCTCGACTGGTGATCCCCCTGGCACGCGAGCCGAAGGCGGGCGCCATCGCGCTGCGCGGCTTCGTCCCCGCCAACCTCGAGGCCGAGCTCCCCGTGGCCGCCTCCTTTTCGAACCTCGAGGTGCGGCCGGGCGACGTACCGGAAGGCCTCGAGCGGTTCGTGCCGGAACCGGCGGCGCCGCCGGCCGGAGTCGTGCGCCGCTGGTCCGTCTCGCAGGCGTTCGTCCCGGCGGAGGGGGCACTCGAAGAGCTGCCGGCCGAAGTCCTGGACGGCCCCTGGAGGGAGCTGCCCACCGAGCCCTCCGGCCTGCTGGTGTTGTTCCGCCACCTGGAGCGGCCGGAAGGGACGCGCCGGCCGGCGGTGCTGACACGCCTGAAAATCCAGGCGGAACGGGCGGGCGTGCGCCGCTTCGACTTCGGCTACAGCGACGAGGTGACGGTCTTCCTGAACGGCCGGCGGCTGCTGTACGCCGACGACCGCTACAGCTTCGACCAGCCGCGCCGGCAGGGGCTGATCGGCCTGCACCAGGCGTCCCTTTTCCTGCATCTCGAAGAAGGGGAAAACGAGCTGATCCTGGCGGTCGCGGATTCTTTCGGCGGCTGGGGCGTGATGGGCCGCCTGTCCGGGGTCAACGCTGCAAAATCCAGTTTCTGACTCCGTTTTTTGGATTCTGGAGCTGTGACCCACGATCCCGGGGGGCGGGTATAATTGTCGGCATGGCCTTGGTCGACCCCATCCGGGCGGAGTTTCAGCGGGAGATGGAGACCTGCCGGCGGCTGCTGGAGCGGATTCCGGAGGACCGCTTCGGCTGGAAGCCTCATCCCCGTTCCTACAGCATGGGCGATCTCTCCTGCCACCTGATCAACGTGATCGGCTGGGTGGAGCCCCTGATGACGCTCGAGCAGTGGTCGATCGGGCCGGGAGCGCGGGGCTGGAGCGCCGGCACCTGGCTGGAGCTGATGGAACGCTTCGACCGCAACTCGGCGCGGGCGCTGCAACTGCTGCAGGGTCCCAGCGACGAGGAGCTGACGGCCGAGTGGAGCCTCGAGCGCGGCGGTGAAGTCGTGTTCCGCGCGCGCCGCATCGAAGCCTTGCGCTTCGCGGTCCTCAATCACGCCGTACACCACCGGGGCCAGCTGTCGGTCTATTTGAGACTCAACGATATTCCCGTGCCGCCGATCTACGGGCCAACCGCCGATGAATCGGGCTGAGCGGCCGCAGGCGGAGAGCCGGAGGCGAAGATGAGATTTCGATTGCTGACCCTGGGAGTCCTGTTGTCGATGGTTTCTTCGGTGGGAGCCGCCACCAAGGTGGAGGAACGCCTGGAGGAGTGCGCGGAGGTCATGGGACAGATCCTGAAGATCCCCGAAGGCATCCCGCAGTCGCTGCTGGACAAGGCGGAGTGCGCGGTGATCATTCCCTCGGTCAAGAAGGTGGCCATCGGTTTCGGAGGCAGCTACGGCCGCGGGGCGATGGTCTGCCGCGGCGGCCCGAACTTCGACGGACCCTGGGGCGCGCCCGCCATGTACCGGCTGGAAGGGGGGAGCGTCGGGTTCCAGCTGGGAGGCTCGGCCACCGACTTCGTCCTGCTGGTGATGAACCCCAGCGGCGTGAAGGCCCTGCTGG
>JBFGHG010000712.1:0-2829 GCA_041578395.1 Acidobacteriota bacterium | reverse complement strand
GGCCCAGATCCATGCAGGAGCCGCCTTCGGGGCAGTACTGGCCGCGGCCGTAGAGACTCTCCATGGCCGCCGTGGTTTCGGTCAGCGCCTTCTGTTTGGCGGGATCGGAGGGGGCGGCCAGGGGCAGGGAAGTCTTGAGCAGCTGCAGCTTGCGGGCCACGTCCTCCGGCAGCTCCAGGCCGTCGAAACGGGCGGCCTCCTTGGCCAGCTCCCCGGTGGCCGCCACCAGGTTCCCCAGCGCTTCCGCCGCCAGCGCTTCGGTGTCCACGGTGATGTAGGTGCTCTGCACCCAGCCGGTCCGCTCGGCGGCGATCGCCAGCGGGTAGAGCCGTTCTTCGGCCCGGCGGACGAACTCGGCCGCCTCCTCCGCGGTCGGTGCCGTCTGACAGTACGAGGGGGAGGTCAACGCCAGCAGAAGGGCCGGCAAGAACGCGACAATCTTCGATGTGCCCATGGCAGGCCATCATAGGGCAAAGCGCCGCGTCGTGTCAGTACCGTATCAGCCGGCGAACCAGAGCTTCAGCGCGAACGCGATCACCGTCACCGTGACCACCCGCTTCACCCAGGCGTGCCCCTTGAGGATGGTCAGGCGTACTCCGATCTGAGCGCCGATCGCGCTGCCGGCGGCCAGGATCAGGCCCGGGGTCCAGAGGACTTTCCCCTGCCAGGCGAAGATGGCCAGCGAGAGGATCGTGAACAGCAGGATGCAGAGGACCTTGACGGCGTTGCCGCGCACCAGGTCCAGCCCCGCCAGCGTGGTGACCGCTAGCACCAGGAAGCCCACGCCCGCCTGCACGAATCCGCCGTAGATCCCTACCAGAAAAAAGCCGCCCGCCAGCACCCAGGGGTGGATCGCGGGAGCCCCGGCGCCCCGGCGCCGAGCCCGCCGGCCGGCCGGGTCCCAGAGCGTCCAGAGGCTCAGGGCCACCATCAGGAAGGCCAGGATGCGCTCGAAGTCGCGGTCTCCGATCGCCAGCGCCACGGCCGTCCCCAGGATCGCCCCCAGGCAGGAGGGAAGGGCCGCCCACAGCAGCGAGCGCCAGTCCAGCAGCTGATGGCGGTTGAAGGCCCACACCGCGCCCACGTTCTGAAAGATGACGGCCACCCGGTTGGTGCCGTTGGCCACCGTGGCGGGGATGCCCAGGAAGATCAGAATCGGCAGCGTCAGGAAGGACCCGCCGCCGGCCACCACGTTCAGCGCCCCGGCCACCAGACCGGCGGAAAAGAGCAGGAAATACCCCAGGGCGTCCATGCGGCTTGATTCTTCCATGCGGAGGTCGTAGAGTATAGACATGACCCCCCCCCAGGGGGGAGGGGTTGAAGGAGAAGCGATGGATCGAGACACGAAACAGCAACTGGTCAAGAGGCTCAAGAGCGTGGAGGGCCATGTGCGGGGGGTGGCTCGGATGGTGGATGAGGACGCCTACTGCATCGATGTCGTCCACCAGATTTCAGCAGTCGAGAAAGCTCTGCAGAAGGTGAGCGCGATGGTGCTGGACCAGCACCTGCACAGCTGCGTCACGACGGCGATTCAGGGGGACGACCCCAGGCAGAGGGAACGCGTGCTGGGGGAGATTCTGGCCGTTTTCGAAGGACGGCGTTGACGGGGATGGACTGCGATGAGTTCCACTGTGGTGCGCGAAGCGAGCGCTGAGAAGACGGAAGAGAAAGAACTGAGCATCGGGGGGATGACCTGTGCCGGGTGTGTCTCCAGTGTCGAGAAGGCGCTGCGAAAGGTCCCGGCGGTAGTCGAGGCCTCGGTGAATCTGGCCACTGAGAAGGCACGGGTGCGCTACCGTCCCGATGGCGCGGAGTTGACCGAACTGGTGGCCGCCGTCCAAGCCGCCGGATACTCCGCGGCGCCCGTGGGAGAAGCGGCGGCCGAGCAGCAGCAGGAGGCGAAAGACGAGGAGATCGAGCGGCAGACGCGGCTCTTCTGGACCGGCGTGGCGCTGGCCGGGCCCCTTTTCCTGCTGAGCATGGCCCGCGACTTCGGGTTGCTGCCGGCCTGGGCCGGACAGCCCTGGTTCTACTGGCTGATGGGACTGCTGGCCACGCCCGTGCAGTTCTACGTTGGTGGCGACTTCTACCGAGGCTCCTGGAAAGCGCTCAAGAACCGCGCCGCCAACATGGATTTGCTGGTGGCGCTGGGATCCACGGCAGCCTACGCCTACAGCGTGCCGGTCACGATCGCCGTCACGCTGGGCAATCACTCCCTGGGGCATCACGTCTACTTCGAGACGGCGGCCGTGATCATCACCCTGATCAAGCTGGGCAAGCTGCTGGAGGTCCGCGCCAAGGGGCGGACCACCGAGGCGCTGCGCAAGCTCATCGATCTTCGCCCCCGTACGGCCCGCCTGGTGCGGGCTTCCGGCGAGTCCGAAATCCCGGTCGAGCAGCTCCAGGTGGGCGACGTGGTGCGCATCAAGCCCGGCGAGAAGATTCCGGCCGACGGCGAAATCGTCAGCGGCGAGTCGGCCGTGGACGAGTCGATGGTCACCGGCGAGAGCCTTCCCGTGGACAAGCAGCCGGGCGACTCCGTAGTGGGGGCGACCGTCAACGGCTCCGGCCTGCTGGACGTCCGTGTCCGCCGGGTGGGGGCCGACAGCACCCTGGCGCAGATCATCCGGCTGGTGGAAGAGGCACAGGGGAGCAAGGCGGCGGTGCAGCGGCTGGTCGACCGGGTCTCGGAGGTGTTCGTGCCGGCGGTGATCGTGATCGCGCTGGCGACCTTCCTGGTGTGGTGGCTGCTGGTCGGCGCCGGGTTCACGCCGGCGCTGATCCGGATGGTGGCGGTGCTGGTGATCGCCTGCCCCTGCGCGCTGGGGC
>JBFGHG010000711.1:0-2832 GCA_041578395.1 Acidobacteriota bacterium | reverse complement strand
GAGAGGGCGATGCGGATCGAATCTGGGCCAAGGGTCCGGTCGGCCTCGGACACCGGACGTGCCGTGGGTCCTACGACCCGTCCGAGTGCCAGCTGCTGGAAAGCCGGGACGGCGCGATTTGCGTGGCGGCCGACGCGCGCGTCGACAACCGTCCGGAACTGCTGAAAGAGCTGGACTCTCGGGGGTCCCCGCCAAGGGAGGGAGGCGACGCCGAGATCATCCTCCGCTGCTACGAGGTCTGGAACACGGAGTGTCCCGCCAGGATCGTCGGGGATTACGCCTTCGCCCTGTGGGATGCTGCCCGGAGGAGACTGTTCTGCGCGCGCGATCCCTTGGGAATCAAGCCCTTCTTTTACTCGAGCACCGGCAATTCCCTGCTTCTGGCGTCGAGTTGCGAGTCGATTCTCCGACATCCTGACGTCTCGCGGACTCCCAACCTCGAGCTGATCACGAACTACCTGTTGACAGTCGCCGGGCACCCTGCGCAGTCGCTCTACGAGCAGATCCATCGACTTCCGCCGGGCCACAGCCTGGTGGTGGAGCAGGGAACCCTCCAGGTCTCCCGCCACTGGGAGATCGACCCCGATCGGACGATTCGTTACTCCACGATCGGCGAGTACGCGGATGACTTTCGCGAACATTTCCGGGAAGCCGTTCGAGCGAGGGTCTGCGGAGAGGGTGTGGGAGCGTGGCTGAGCGGCGGCCACGACTCGTCGTCCATCGTGAGCATGGCTGCAGCGCTGTCGGAGGAGGGCGCCGCGCCCCGGAGACCGGACACCTTCTCCATCGTGTTCGACGAGCATCCCTGCGACGAAAGCCGGTACATCCAGGACGTCGTCCGGCGCTGGAATCTGCCGGCCCACCAGGTGACCTACGAAAGGGAAGGCCGGTGGGTGGACTTCGAGAGGGCCGGCGAGCACCCCTCCGTCTTGTACTCGCCGTCGCTGTTCGCCAACGCGCCGCTGCTCCACACGGCCCGGCAGGAGGGAATCGGGGTTCTCCTGGACGGCGTCGGCGGTGACGACCTGCTGGAAGCCGGGGGAGCCGGCCCTTCCCTGGCCCCCTGGTCGCACCGCGTGAGCGCCGCGCTGCCGCTCCCGCTGCGGACGTTGCTCCGGCGGGGAAAGAGAGGGTTTCGTCCGAAGCCGGGGGCGGCCTGGCTCACCGCTACGGCCCTGGGGCTGGTGGAGCGCCGCGAGGCCAACGGCGAAAAGATCTTCGCCAGTCCTCACAAGCAGCGCATCCACCAACGTCTGACCCATGGCTGGAACGCCAACGTTGCAATCGACATGGCAGGGGCGTTTCGGGCGGCTCATGGAGTCGAAACCCGCTACCCGTTCCTGGACGTGCGCCTGGTGGAGTTCCTCATGGCTTTGCCGGACGACTGTTGGTCGACCGACCGGGGACCCAAACCGCTGCTGCGGCGAGCGATGAAAGAGCTTCTGCCCGTTTCGGTCTGGCAGCGGCGAGACAAGGCGGATTTCACGAGTTTGATCGACGGCGAGCTGAAGTTCCGGCAGGTCTCCAAAGTAAAGGAGCTGTTGAGGGACTCACGTCTGGCTGCCTTGGGCGTGGTCGAGCCCGCTCCCCTGCGCCGAATGTTCCAGCAGTACCGGGCACTCGAGACCCCCGATCCGTCCACCCGGCGGACTCTCCAAATGACCTTGGCGCTGGAGCTCTGGTGCCGCGCCAACGAGGCCGTGCGGGTGACTCCATGAGCAGGAGCGGTTCGAAAAGGGAAAGGGTGGTGGAAACGTCCGATGAGATCGATCGAAAGAAGGCCCCGGCACACCGGCCCAAGAAGTACAGGCGGCCGAGAATCGTTGTCTACGGGAGAATCAAGGACCTCACGCGGGGTTCCACGGGAAAAACCGATGACTTCAACTTCACTTTCCGGCCGCCGTAGCGTCCCGTTCCATTACCGCCTCGGCGATCTGCACCTGGCCAGCGACCTTTCGCTGCCTCAGCTCTCCGCTTCGAAGAGCGGGGAGCCGGATCTGCACGTTGGTCGCGCGCGGGCCTGCACCTGCGCCCCCGACTCGAAGAGCTGGTACATGCGGTGGGACGACTGGAGAGGGCATCCGTGGCTTTCGTTCGCCCGGCAGCCGGGCGGCTTTCTCCTCCATTTTCACGGGATGGCGGACTTCTGGATCGACTCCCGGGGAGGGGTCATCCGGTACTGGACAAAGAAAACCCCCCAGGAGACTTTCCGGCATCTGCTGCTTGATCAGGTCCTGCCCCTGGTCATGAATCTGCGGGGGGGCGAGGCCCTGCATGCCGCTCTGGTCTCACTTCCCGCCGGCACGTTCGCCGTCTGCGGTCCCAGCGGTTCCGGCAAGTCCACCCTGGCCGCCAGTTTCTTCGCGGCCGGGCACCGATTGCTGGCGGATGATTGCGCGCTGCTGCGGACGAGCGACCGGGGCGTCGAGGTGGCGCCCTTGTACCCGGGGCTCCGGATCGCCGAAGACACTCTGAAACACTTGTTCGGAGGGGCTCGGGGACGGCGGGTCGCCCATTACAGCGAAAAACGCCGAGTGCACGTCCAGACCCTCCACGGCGCGTCGGGCTGTCGTCGGTTGAAGAGAATCTACGTTCTGGCTGATTCGAAAGACCGCAGGGCTCTATGCACGCCATGGGTCGTCCCGCTGGCTCAGGGGGAAGCCCTGATCGAATTGGTGCGCTCGGCGTTCCGCCTCGACATCGAGGATCCCAGGATGCTGAGTCGTCAGTTCTCGAAGCTCGCGGACGTGGTGTCGGCGGTCCCGGTGCGCCGCCTCCTGTTCCCGCACGACTTCGAGATGCTCTCTTTAGTGCAGGAAGCCATTCGAGCCG
>JBFGHG010000710.1:0-2839 GCA_041578395.1 Acidobacteriota bacterium | reverse complement strand
TAAACCGCCCGGTCCCGAAGAACAGCCAGATCTGCCCGGCATCGTCCAGGGTCACGGTCGGCGCCGCCGTGATCGGTCCGACCTTCGTCCCCGTACAGCCGGGAGAAGGCGAACAGCCGAACTCCGACAAGAGTATGGTGGGCTGCCGCGGAGAGCCGCCGCTGATCCCCCAATCGGTGCTCGGGTTGGTAAAGGCGCCGCCCTTGGTCGTCAGGCGGTTCATCCGCCCGATCCACTTGGGGGTGCCCGCCCCGTTGTCAATCACGCTCCCCAGGTAAATCGCGTCCACCCGGTAGTCCAGGTTGGAGTCCAGCGTGATCACATCGCCCATGAAGGAGTTGCTCACGCCGGTGGAGAAGGTGGTCACGGTGAGACTTCCCGGGGTCGTGGGCGAGATGTTCTTGGGCATCTTGAGCACGGAGGTTTTGCCAATCTGCGTGGTGATCCCGTCATACCCGGTCGGCCCAGAGCCCACCACGATGAACCACTCCGCCTGGCTGTTGTCCGTCTTGGTCTGGCTCGCCGGATTCACCCGCACGATGGTCGGATAGCTCGTGGTCAGGCCCAGATCGGACGCCGAAAAGGACCAGAGCATCTTCCCGTAGTTGGTGCTCTCCGGATTCGTGATGTCCAGGACGAAATAGGCGGAGTAGAAGGTCCGCGTTTGGACCCCGCTGCCGAAATTGGCGGTCACGGTCATCGGAGGAGCCCCGGTCCCGCTCACGCACGACCCGCAGCTCCCGCCCAGGCGCATACCGCCGATCAGGATGGTGCCCCAGCCGCCCGGATGGTCGGCGTCCGGCGTGAAGATCCGCACGTCCGTCACCCGCGGCTTGAGGTCCACGTAGTACACGTGCGTGTAGTCCGTGCGGGCCAGCCACTGGAGATGCGGCAGGAGCTGATAGGGGATAAACCCAAAGAGCTCTTCGCCCAGAAGCGGTCCGCTGCTGTTATTGGTGGGGGTTCGGGTAAAGAATCCCCGTTCCTTCACCGTGGTGGTCGCCGGATCGTCCCCGCGGTGATAGTACCCGCCGTTGAAGGCATGGAGCATGCCGTCGTTGGCGCCCACGTAGGCCACCTGCCGGCGGTCCTTGTACGTTTGGAAGAAGGTTGCGTAGGTGTCGTCCCCGTAAATGACGTCGTACCGCTCCTTCGGGGCGGCGACCACGGTCGGCGTCGAACTGACCGGGTCCCCATATCGCCAGGGTTTCAACACCGAGGCCCCGCCGTCATCCGTGATGGTCATCTGGCGGTTCCGGAGCCCCGTGATCTGGTTCCCGTGAATAAAATTAATGATGTTGTTGGCCGTGAAGGGCGCGGCTCCCGCCCGCAGATACGGGGCGAGGGTCGCGGAATTGGCCGTGCTGAAGTCGATCAGTTCCCCCGCGTTCACCGTCCCGTTGTTGTCGGCATCCACCCAGGTTTGGAGCTTCCTGGGGTTCGAGCCGAGATCCCGGAGCGCCAGGCGACGCCCGGCCTCCCAGATCGGCTTGATGTCCTTCAGCCCGACGGTCTCGAAGGGCGTGACCGTATCGGCCGCCCCGTTGCCGTCGAGGTCCTGGAACCGGTCCACCTTCACGTCGTTCGTGGCCGTGTCAAACCGGGTCTTGACGATCAGGTCCTGTTCCAGAACCAGCTTGCCGTCCAAGACCGTGTCTTCGCGCAGATTTCCAAAGGCGTCCACGAAGAGGCCCTGGGTGTACCCCGTGTACTTGATCTCGTTGAGCCCCTCGAACTGAGAGGGGAAGAAGAACGCCTGATAGATCGTCCCTTCACCGGTGGAGGAGGTCGCCAACACGGAGACCGAGGTACCAGAGGCCGACTTCTTCAGAATATCGGCCAAGGCCAGGTTGATCTGGTTTTTGAGATCTCCGCCCTCGGACGCGCTGAAATAGTTGTCCGGAATGCAGTCCTGGTTGAGGTCCCACTCCAGACTGCTCGTGCTCGTGCCGGTCCCCAGATTCGATCCGGCCGGGTAGGTGCAGGTCTGGCCGGTCGCCTCCGGCACATTGTTGCTATTGCGGTCTTCGAAGCCGCCCCACTTGGCCGCCGAGGCCAGGAGGGACGCTCCAGTGGCATCGCCCAAGGCGTTCACGGCATAGAAGGTCACGTTCTGGGTCCCGGTCAGCGGGTTCGGCCGGACGTCGTTCGTCTTGCCAAAATAGGCCACGTTGTCCAGCCTGCCCCCGTCGGCTCCGGGACGCGTATCGCCGATGGTGTCCGCTCCGGCAAACAGGTCGCCGAACGGCTGCTGCAGCGTCGGCGATCCGCCGTCGAAGGTGGCGTTGCCCGGCGCCACCATCAGGACGAAGCTCTTGCAGCAGGGCACGAACTGGCTCGTGCTCGTGAACCAGAAGGCGTCCCCCTGCACTCCCGTGGCCGAGGTATAGCCGACCGCTGAGGACCCGCTATTCGAGTAGCAGGGGCCCTGCGACTTGCGGAAATAACAGAGGCCTTCGTACAGGGCTTCGGCCAGGGGTGACTTTTCCTGGATGTGCTGGTTCCGGATCTGCGTGATGCTGGACGAGTTGAAGGACTCGTCGAACAAGAACTGCATCTTGCCGCCCTGGCCGCTCAGCGCGTTCACGAACATGACGGCCACGCGCATGTTGTCCGTCCGCATGGTCTGGAACAGGCCCAGGGAGCGGTCCCGCTTGTAGCAGACCAGCCAGCCGGCATAGCCGGTTTGGCCCTGGTTGCAGTGGTCGCTGGCCGAGCCGGTCCCCGAGGGCACGTCCGGTTCGGTGGTCAAGTCCACTTTCAGGTTGTACTTGTTGCTATTCGCGGTATCGAATGGATCCGGCGTGCCGTTGTCGTTCACGTAGAACGTGCCTTCACC
>JBFGHG010000709.1:0-2841 GCA_041578395.1 Acidobacteriota bacterium | reverse complement strand
TTTTCGGGCCGGCCAGAGCGCCACCGTGGCCGCCCTCTCCCATCAGAAGCTCACCGATCCCCGCTACGGGGCGATCCTGGAACAGCTGGAAGAAGCGGACGAACTGGACGAGCGGGAGCGGATCAACGTGCGGGAGGCTCGGCGCGACTACGACCGCGCGACGCGGGTGCCGGAGTCCCTCGTGCGCGAGCTGGCCGAAACCACCTCGATGGCCTACGACTGCTGGGTCGAGGCTCGCAACGACTCCGACCTGGAAAGCTTCCTGCCCTGGCTGGAAAAGGTCATCCACCTGGCGCGCCAGAAGGCCGCCTGCCTGTGCGAGACGGACAACCCCTACGACGCCTTGCTGGAGGAGTACGAGCCCGGCCTGACCGTGGCCGAGCTGGATCCCCTGCTGGGGGCTCTGCGCCCCGGCCTGAGCCTGCTCACGGAAGAGATCCTGACCTCGCCCTACCAGCCGGACGAGTCCCTGCTCAAGGGAGAATTCCCGCAGGTCGAGCAGATGGAGCTGGGCCGGGCCGTGGTGTCCGCCATGGGCTACCAGTGGGAGGCCGGGCGCCTGGACCTCTCCCCGCACCCCTTCTGCACCGGGCTGACCCCGCACGACGTCCGCATCACCACCCGCTACAGCGAAGGGGACCTGTCGGTCGGGCTGTTCGGCATTATCCACGAAGCGGGGCATGGACTCTACGAGCAGGGGCTGGACGCCCATCGCTTCGGCGAACCGACCTGCGAGACCATTTCTCTGGGCATCCACGAATCGCAGTCCCGCTTGTGGGAGATCTACGTGGCGCGCGGCCGCCCGTTCTGGCAGTACTGGTACGGCCGTTTGCGCCGGGCCTTCCCGGGATCGTTCTCGGCCACTCCTCTGGAGGAATTCCTGAGGGCGATCAACCAGGTCCGGCCCAGCCTGATCCGGGTCGACGCCGACGAGGTGACTTACGGCCTGCACGTGATCATGCGCTATGAGATCGAAAAGAGCTTCTTCGACGGCGGCCTGGAAGCGAAGGACGTGGAGGAGGTCTGGAACCAGAAGATGAAGGAGTACCTGAATCTGACTCCCCCGGACGCCGCCCGCGGCGTGCTGCAGGACGTCCACTGGTCGCTCGGCCTGCTGGGCTACTTCCCGACCTACCTGCTGGGGACGGTGTATGCCAACCAACTGTATGAGCAGGCGCGCCGGGAGATCCCCGACCTGGAAGGCTCGATCGCTCGCGGAGAGATGCTGGAGCTGCTGGGGTGGCTCCGGGACAAAGTGCACCGCCCCGGACGGACCTGGAACGCGTCCCAGCTGGTCGAACGCATCACCGGCCGGCCCCCGGACCCGGACGCCTTCCTGCGGCACCTGCAGGAGAAATACGGCGAACTGTACCGTCTGGATTGAGATGCGGCGCCTCACCCTGCTCACACTGCTGCTGCTTCCGGCCTGCGGGGTGCCTGCGGTCCGCAGCGGCGCGGACCGGCTGCTCGAGCCACCCTACCGCGACTGGATCCGGGGCCAGCGCCTGGGCATCGTCACCAACCACACCGGCATCCGGAGAGATTTCGAGCCGTTGTTCCGCCGTCTGGAACGGGAGCCCGAGATGCAGGTCACGGCCCTGTTCGCGCCGGAGCATGGATTCGCGGGACAGGCCCAGGCGGGGGACGAAGTCGAGTCGACGCGCAGCGTCTTCAGCCTGTACGGCGCCCAGCGGGCTCCCACGCCCGAGATGCTCGAGCAGGTCGACCTGCTGATCTACGACATTCAGGACGTGGGCACTCGCTTTTACACCTACATCTCCACGCTCTACGAATGTTTGCGGGCGGCGGCCCAGGCGGGCGTCCCCGTGCTGGTGCTGGACCGGCCCAACCCGCTGGGAGGCGTGCGGGTGGAGGGCCCCGTGCTGGAGCCCGGCATGGAGTCCTTCGTGGGCATCTTCCGGCTTCCCATCCGCTACGGACTCACGGTGGGGGAGCTGGCCGAGCTGTTCGACCGGGAGGCGCAGCTGGGCGCCGATCTGCGCGTCGTGCCGCTGCAAGGGTGGTCGCGCGACCGCTGGTTCGACCAGACCGGCCTGCCCTGGCTCGCCCCCTCACCCAACATGCCTACGCTCGAGACCGCCGTCGTCTATCCGGGGTTTTGCCTGATCGAGGGGACCAACCTCTCGGAGGGCCGCGGCACCACGCGTCCCTTCCAACTGGTGGGCGCGCCCTGGCTGGCGGCGGAGGCGCTTGCCGGCCGGCTCAACGGGCTGGGGCTGGGGGGAGTGCACTTTCGCCCGCAGCCGTTCACGCCGACGTTTTCGAAGTACGCCGGCGAGGACTGCCGTGGGGTGCAGGTCCACGTGGTGGACCGGGAGCGCTTCCGGCCGGTCGAAGCGGCCGTTCACTTCCTGGTCCAGGCCCGGCGGCTGCACCCGGATCGGCTGGAGCTGAGGGACGGCTTCGACCGCCTGGCGGGCAACGGCTGGATGCGCCGCCAGATCCTGGCCGGGCGGCCGGCGGAGGAGATCATCGCTCGATGGGCGGAGCCGCTGGCGGCGTTCGCGGCGGTTCGCCAGACCTACCTGCGCTACTGAAACCCCCACCTGGCGGGGACTTTTCGTGTCGGCCCGCTGTGGTATTTTCTTGGAGAAGTGAGTGTGATCGATTCGCTGAAGACCGCCCTGGGCCGGGTCTTTTTTCCCGACTCGGAGAGCGGCCGCGAAGGCCGCATCTCCCGGCACTGGAAGAAGGCCATCGACTGCCACCAGCGGGGCAAATACCTCGAGTCGGAGCTGGAGTTCGGCCGCGCCGTCTCGATCGCCGAAGAATACGGCGAGGACAGCCTTCAGCTGGCGCGGCACCTGGACCGTCTGGCGG
>JBFGHG010000708.1:0-2842 GCA_041578395.1 Acidobacteriota bacterium | reverse complement strand
TGTTTCTGATCTCCCTGAAAAAAGGCCTCGCCGGCTACATCGTCCCCTGTAAGCTTTACGGCATTTTGGCGGCGGGCCGTCCCTACGTGGCGGCCGTCGAGCCCGAGAGCGAGGTGGCCGAACTGAGCCGGCGCTGGAACTGCGGCCTGCTGGCGGAAGCGGAAGACGCGGGCTCGGTGGCGGCCGCGGTCCTTCGGCTGTACCGGGACCGGGAGCTGGCGGCGGCCATGGGAGAGCGGGCGCGGGAAGCCTCCCTGGAGTTCGACCGCCCCCGCCAGGTGCAGGCCTACTACCGCCTCTTCCAGGAACTGCACGGCACCGCCGCCGGGCCGCCCCCTCTGTCCAAACGCCTTCTGGACGTGGGGCTTTCTTCGCTGGGTCTGCTCTCCTCCGCCCCCGTCTGGTTGCTGGCGGCTCTGGCCATCAAGCTGGAGGACGGCGGCCCGGTGCTGCACGCGCAGCAGCGGGTGGGGCGCGGCGGCCGCCCGTTCCGCAGCTGGAAGTTCCGCTCCATGAAAGAAGAGGCCGACCGGGGAGGGGAGGCGCGGCAGGCCGCCGAGCACGATCCTCGCGTCACCCGGGTGGGCCGCCTGCTGCGCCGCACCGCCCTGGACGAGCTGCCGCAGCTCTGGAACATCCTGCGGGGGGACATGAGCTTCGTGGGCCCGCGCGCCCTGCTCCCGTCGGAGGTCGAGGTGAACGGGGGAGGGGGGCCGCTGCGGCTGGAGGAGATCCCCGGCTACCGCCGGCGGCACCGGGTGACCCCCGGGCTGACCGGCATCGCCCAGATCTTCGCTCCGCGGGACCTGCCCCGCCGCCAGAAGTTCCGCCTGGACATGCTCTACATCCGGCGGCGCAGCCTCTGGCTGGACGTGAAGCTGATCCTCGCGTCCTTCTGGATCACTTTTCGGGGGCGCTGGGAATCGCGGGAGAAGAAGCTGTGAGAGGGGACGCGAATCACTGCCCCGGGTTGCCCAACAGTGCTATACTTCCGCCCGTCATTCCACGGCTGGAGTGCAAGCCGGAGACGGGGGGCGTTCCGGCGACGGCCTCGCACTGGTGGCGCTGGGTGGGGCTCCGCATATCTGGGAAAGGCGAGTCGGGGCGTTCGCTCGAACGTGCGGCGCCGGCGCTCGCGCACGCCCGGAACGACAGACCCGGGCGGTACACTGAGCGACGGGGTCCGTACGGGCGTCCCTGGGAAGGAAGCGAGAGCTGATGAGTTCGAAGGTCAAGCCGCTGGTCCGGACACTGGCAGCCCTGCTGCTGCTGGCGTTCCCGGCAACGGCGCTCGCAACCGAAGAAACCTCCACGCCTCCCGTGGTCGGCCAGCTGCTGGCCGGGGAGGCCCGGATCGACGGCGTGGCGGTGCCGCGCGGAGCCACCCTGCTCAGCGGCAGCCTCCTGAGCACACAATCGCAGGCCGTTTCCGTGCACATGAGCAACGGCCAGCTGGTGGAGCTGGGGAGCCATTCCAGCGCGCGTTTCGAAAAGGCCGGCGGGGAGGTGGAAGTGAGCGTGGGCACGGGAAGCCTCCGCTTCCGGGCCGAAGACGGCAATGTGCGCGTGGCCGGTCCGTCCGACCGGGTGTTCTTCTCGCAGCGGCGGGCCGGCCGGCCCATCTACGAGAACCAGGAAGGGGTGGTGGCCGTACTGGAGCGGGCCGCGTCCCGGGGCTCGCGGCAGTTGGCGGTCAGCGACGCCTCCCGGGTCGAGCCCGCCAGCGAGCTGGTGGTCCGAACCCGCGCGGGGGACCGCCAGGAGCTGAAGTGCTCCATCCGGGACATCCGCGACGGCGTCGTCACGGTGGGCGAAGACCTGCGTTTCGGGTACGGCCCTGAGGACCTGCTCGTGCAGCGCCCGGCCGAGGGTCCTTCCAGCGTGCGGGCGACCCTGATCCGGCAGGCGGAGCGGGGAGACCGGCGGCTGCGGGTGGACGACACCGGGACCGTCAACCCGCTCGAGCGCATCGAGATCCGTCATCCCAGCCGGCCCGTCCGCGAAGTCGCCTGCGTGCGGTTCACCGACGGCTTCGCTCCCCCGGCAGCGTCCGGGGGGACAGCGGACGCCTCCCCCGCCGAAGAGACGATCGGCCTGTTCACCTCCCTGCGCAACTCCTACCCGCCCGATGCGGAAGTGGTGCAGGGAGCCCGCGACGCGGAGATCGCCACCACCCTCAGCGAACCCGCCTCCAGCGGCCAGCGGGTGCTTCGGGTGACCGGCCCGGAGAGCATCGACCCCCTGATGCAGGTGGTCGTCCGCACAGCCGGAGGCGACCACGTGGAAGCCTACTGCGTGCAGGCGGTGGAGGAGGACCGGGTGATCCTGGCCGAAGAGCTGGACCTGGACTATCCGGCCGGCTCCCAGGTCCTGCAGGGCCGGTCGGCGCGGGAAGCCATCGCCTCGGGCGTGATGTTGCAGCGGGTGGCCAACTGCTGCTGCTGCTGTGACGGGCGGGGCGGACTGGTGCTGCCCTTCGCCTGGTGGTGGTTCATCCCGCCGGCGGTGTTGCCGATTCTGCCGCAGCTTCCCGGCGACGAGCCCCCCGACGACGCGGAGTTGCCGCCCACCCAGATCGTCCCCTAGCCTGGTTGGTGGCGGTGCGGCCCGAAGGACGGGTACAGAGCGATGAGTGACCTGACGCGAAGACCCCAATGGGATGTGCCGGCGGTTCCCGAGGAACCGGCCCCCCCGCCTCTGGCGCGCGACCCGGAGTTCGGCCGTTTCGACCTGCGCCAGTACTACCTGCTGCTGCTGCGCCGCAAATGGCTGATCGTGGCGGTCGTGTTGACGGTGGTGGCCGCCGCCACGTTCCAGGTCTACACCACGACGCCCCAGTACA
>JBFGHG010000707.1:0-2845 GCA_041578395.1 Acidobacteriota bacterium | reverse complement strand
TCTGGGCGAGGAGATTCCGGCCAACATTCCGGTGCGCATCGAGCTGGTCACCAAAGAGACGGTGGACGGGTCATGAGGCGCCGGCTGCAGGTGGGGTTGCTCGGTCTGGGCCGGCTGGGGAAGGTCTACGCCCGCAACCTGGCCGCCACGATTCCCCACACCCGGCTGGTGGCGGTGGCCGACCCGGACGCCGAGGCTCGCGCCGCCGTCGCGGACGAGTTCGAGGTGGACGCCCAGTACTCCGACCCGGGGCAGCTGTTCGCCGACCCTCGGGTGGAGGCGGTGGTGATCGTCTCCCCCACCCACACCCACGCCTCGCTGGTGGCAGCCTGTTGTGCCGCGGGCAAGGCCATCTTCTGCGAAAAGCCGCTCAGCATCTCCCTGCCGGAGGCCCTCGAGATGCAGCAGACCGTCTCCAGTTCCGGCGTCTTCTTCCAGATGGGCTTCATGCGTCGCTTCGACCGAGGCTACGCCGCCGCCCGCACGCAGGTGGAAGAGGGGGCGGTGGGGCGGCCGGTGGTCTTCAAGTCCTCGTCGCGCGACCCCTTCCGGCCCAGCCTCGAGTACCTGGACCCGGCCTCCTCCGGCGGCATCTTCGTGGACATGGGCATTCACGACATCGACCTCGCCCTGTGGCTGTTCGGGCCGGTCCGGAAAGTCTCGAGCGTGGGCGGGGTGCTGGCCTATCCGGAGATCGAGCCGGTGGGGGACATCGACAACACCATCCTCTCCCTCACGTTCGAAGACGGCCGGATCGGCGTCATCGACCTGAGCCGCAACGGGGTGTACGGCTACGACATCCGCACCGAAATCCTGGGGACCGAGGGGACGATCGAGATCGGCTACCTGCGCGAGACCCCGATCGTGGTGAAGCGGAAGAACCGGATCTCGCACGACACCGTCCCCTACTTCATGGAACGCTTCGCCGAAGCCTACACCCGCCAGCTGGAGGACTTCGCCCGCAACGTGCTGGAGTCGCGGCCGGCCCCGGTTACCATCGAGGACGGGATCGCGGCGCTGCGGGTGGCGGTGGCGGCCACCCGCGCCTACCACAGCGGCGAAGCGGTGCGGGTCGACTCGGTCGGCTGACCTCCACAACATGCACCGCTTCCTGCGCTGGCGCCTCAACCTGCGCAAGAAGCGGCCATCGTCACCCATCCGGACGCGGACCGCTACTCGGCAAGAAGCTCTCCATGGAAGTGCCGGCGCCGATCCCGGAGACCGTGAACTGGCAGAAGGCTCTGCGCTGGTTCGGGGACAGCCCCGGCCTCACCCAGTCGGGGAACGTGGGCAAAACCAAGAACGGCCGGGGCGCCCGCTCCCTGATCTCCGCCACCGAACTGGCCCGCTCCGCTCCCGAAAAGAGCGCGAGCAGCGGCTGGAGAAGTCCAAGCCGACCCGCAAGTGGGACTGTACCCGATGGAGCAGAAGGGGGGCGTGCTCACCTTCACCTCCAAACACGGCGGTCAGTGAGGTGGCGCGGGCATCCCCGCCCGTGATTCCACGATCTGCAGACGAATCCCCGGGGGGCCATTCCTCGTCTTAGACCTCTGGAGGCCCGGACATGAGCCACGATCACTCCCCCGAGAACCCCGCCCTGGCGACGCTCGACGGAGACCACTGCCTGTCCTGCATGCTGGACATCTCGGAGGACCTGAGCGTCTCCCTGAACCTGGACGAGATCCTCGAGCGCGTCTCGGCCCGCCTTCGCCAGCTGATCGAATACGAGAGCTTCGCGGTGCTGCTGCTCGACTCGTTGGGCAGGGAACTGCGCTTCCGCTACGCCGTCGGCTACCCGCCGGAAGTCACACGCCAGTGGCGTTTCGGCGTCGGTCAGGGGCTGGTGGGAACCGTGGCCCGCACCAAGGAACCGGTGTGGGTGGGCAACGTGAGGCAGGACACGCGCTTCATCGACGCGGGCGCCGACATCGTCTCGGAGATGGTGCTGCCGCTGCTGGTGAAGAACCGGCTGATCGGCGTGCTCGACCTGGGGAGCCGCCAGCCCGACTATTTCACCGATCAGCACGAACGCGTCCTGCGCCCCATGGCCGGCAATCTGGCCAACGCCATCGAGAACGCTCGGCTCTACGAGAATGTCCGCGAGCAGGCCCGCACCCTGTCGGTGCTGCACGAGGCCAGCCGCGAACTCACCTCGACCCTGGACCGGCAGGTGCTGCTGGACAAGCTGGCCCGCCTGGTGAAGCGCCTGGCCGATTACCAGCTCTTTTCCGTGGAGATCTGGAACGAGGAGAAGCAGGTCCTGCAGACGGAGTTTTCGCTGCGCTTCGACGGCCTGCCAGGCCCCGAGTACGAGACGCCGCTGGGGCACGGAATCTGCGGGTCGGCCGCCGCGCTGCGCCGCTCCATCCGGGTGCCCAACGTGCACCTGGACGCGCGCTACATCCCCTGCGACTCGGGCGTGCAGGTCCGCTCCGAACTGGTCGTCCCGCTGCTGTTCGAAGAGCGCCTGGTGGGCATCCTCAACCTGGAGAGCGAGAACTACAGCGCGTTCAGCGAGCAGCACGAGCAGATGCTGGCGACGCTGGCCTCCACGGTGGCGGTGGCGCTGGAAAACGCCAGGCTTTACCAGCGCATGCAGCGGGAGGAGCAGCGGCTGGCCCAGGACCTGCAGACGGCCCGCGAGATCCAGAAGGGCTTGTTGCCGGAACGGCCGCCCCACGCCGAGGGACTCGAGATCGCCGTCCACTACTTGCCGGCTCGCCACCTGGGCGGCGACTTCTACGATTTCTTGAGTTACGGCGACGGCCGGCTGGCGATCGTGGCCGGGGATGTCGCCGGCAAGGCGACCGCGGCGGCCCTCTACGGCGCGCTGGCGGTCGGGATT
>JBFGHG010000706.1:0-2845 GCA_041578395.1 Acidobacteriota bacterium | reverse complement strand
GGCCAGCAGCAGCCACTGCCGGGCGTCGGGCCACACCCACTCGGGAACTCCGAAGACCGCTGAAGCCGGGACGCTCACCAGGGGGAAGTAGAGGATCACCACGCTGGGATGCTCGGAGCGGGCGAGCCCCCGCACGCACACGTAGGCGGCCGCCGTCAGCAGCGCCCCCCCGAGCGCCACGGCGGTCGTGAAGGGGTCCAGCCCGGCCGTCCAGGTGCCGAACAGAAACCCGGGTCGCGCGATCAGGACAACTCCGGCGAGACTGGCGGCGGTACCCAGAACGACCGTGCGGTCGGCCGTCTCGCGCAGGAACACGGCGGCCAGCAGCGCCGTCAGCACCGGGTTGGTGAACTGGATGACCGTCGCCTCGGCCAAGGGAAGGTGGGTCACCGAGTAGAAGAAGCAGGTGAGAGCGCCGAATCCGGCCAGACCGCGCAGGATCAGAACGCCCCGGGAGCGGCCCCAGGGCGAAACACCGGCCCGCCACACTCCGGCCAGCGACAGGACCAGTGTGATCAGGCTGCGCACCAGGACGATCTGCTGATTGGGCAGCCCGTCCCCCACCAGTTTCACCTGCAGCGACATCAGGCTGAAGAAGAAAGCCGCCAGCGCCATGCTCCCGAGTCCCGAGCCGGCGGAGTGAGTCATCGCAGGCAGGGGAGAGGAGCGGCGATCGGGACGGCCACGGCTCTCTGCGACGCTTTCTCGGGATTCACGCGGGCCAGTGTACACGGCTTTTGGCATAATGCGAGCGCCATGTGGAAGCCTCTGCTCGCCGCTTCAGCCGTCCTGCTCTCGACTGCCTGCGCTCCGGCGCCCCCGCCCGCGGACTCCCCGGATTCGTGGCCGCCGGGACGGATCGTCGACCTGACGCACCCCTTCGACGAGCGGACGATCTACTGGCCGACCGCCGAGCCATTCCGCCTGCAGGTGGGATCCCGGGGCGTCACCGAGGCGGGTTACTACTACGAGGCGAACTCCTTCTCGGCGGCCGAACACGGAGGCACGCACCTGGACGCCCCGATCCACTTCGCCCGCCACCGCTGGAGGACGGACGAGATCCCGCTGGAGCGGCTCATGGGCCCGGGCCTGATGGTGGACGTGAGCGACCGGGCGCTGGCCGACCGGGACTATCTCGTGTCAGTGGACGACCTCGAGCGGTGGGAGTCGGCGAACGGCCCCATGCCTCCGGAATCGATCCTGCTCTTTCGCACGGGGTACGGCCCCTTTTGGCCCGACCCGGTCCAGTACCTGGGAACCGACCTGAAGGGAGAAGAAGGCGTGGCGGCCCTGCACTTCCCGGGACTCTCTCCGGAGGCCGCCCGCTGGCTGGTCTCCGAGCGCGAGATCTCGGCGGTCGGCATCGACACGCCCAGCATCGACTATGGCCAGTCGAAGCTCTTCGAGTCGCACCAGGTGCTGTTCGAGGCCAACATTCCAGCGTTCGAAAACGTGGCCCTGACCGGGGAACTTCCCGCCACCGGGTTTGACGTCGTGGCGCTTCCAATGAAGATCCGCGGAGGCAGCGGCGGTCCGCTGCGCATCGTGGCGTTGCTGCCGGAGTAGCTCAAAGGAAGGCGGCGGCGATCGAATCGGCCACCAGGCGGCCCCGCCGCGTCAGCCGGACCTGCTGCCCGAGGTGAGTGACGAATCCTTCAGCGGACAGGTACCGCAGTTGGTCCGACCAGGAGTCCGGCAGGGGAACGCCGTGGCGGCGGGAGAGTTCAGCCAGATCGGCCCCGTCCTCGGTGCGGATCGCCAGCATCATCCCTTCTCCCAGAGCGCGCCGAGGCGAGAGCCGCTCCACCCGGCGGACGGGCCTTCCCGCGGCGACTCCCTCCGCGTACCGATCGAACCGGTCCGTGTTGGTCCAGCGCACCCCGTGCACGAACGACGCCGCGCCGACGCCGAAACCGAGGTAGTCTTGGTTGCGCCAGTAGATCGAGTTGTGCAGGCAGCGGCGGCCGGGCTGCGCGTAATTGGAGATCTCGTACTGCTCGTAGCCGGCCCCGGCAGTAAGGTCCATGGCCGCTTCGAACATCGCCGCCGCCAGCCCCTCGTCCGCCTCCTCAAGCTGGCCGGCTCGCTTCAGCCGCCCGAACTCCGTCCCCTCTTCGACGGTGAGGTTGTACAGCGACAGATGCTCCGCCCCCAGCCCGATCGCCCTCTGCAGGTCCTCGCGCCACTCCTCGAGCGTCTGTCCGGGAACGGCGAACATGAGGTCCAGATTCACGTTGCCGATCCCGGCACGCCGCACCCGCCGGTAGCACTCCAGCACCTGCGCGGAGTCGTGGATCCGCCCCAGCGTCCGCAGGTGCCGGTCGTGAAACGACTGCACCCCCAGACTGACCCGGTCGAACCCCAACCGGGACAGCGCCTCGAGCTTGGAATCCGGCAACGTCCCCGGATTACACTCGATCGTCCACTCGGCCCCCGGCAGAATGAAAAACGAATCCCGCAGCGCCCCCACGAGCCGCTCCAACTCCGCGACCGACGACTCCGAAGGCGTCCCCCCACCAAAGAACACCGTGCGCGCCGAGCGCCCCCGGTACGGACTGTCCCGAATCTCGGTCTCCAAAGCGTCCAGATGCGACCCCCGAGTCCCGGAGCCCACCGGCCCGGAAACGAAATCACAATAGGGACACTTGTGCACACAGAAGGGAACGTGCACATACAGTCCGAGCGGCGAACCTCTTCCCATTACCCCGATCCCACTACCCCCGCCGTTTGAACATTGAACATTGAACATTGGTGCTTCATTGAGACTTGAGATTTGACAGTATGAGATTCGATCCTCACTCCCCCCCAACCTTCAAGACGCTCAAAAACGCCTCCTGCGGAATCT
>JBFGHG010000705.1:0-2848 GCA_041578395.1 Acidobacteriota bacterium | reverse complement strand
GGTGCCGATGAGTTTGGCCAGCCAGGGAAAGCCGTTGGCCGTCGGAGTCAGCACCGGAATCGACTGGTAGTCCCCGATGAAGCCCACGAACGGCACCCGGTAAACGGCGCCGCCGCCCTGCGGCGTCAGCGCCACGTACCCGCCGTACAGGCCCCGCACCGGGCTCGCCGGGGCGGTGACCATCACGTCGACCGTGACCGACCCGCCCGCCGGCACCATCAGGACGGGGTTGGAGAACGACACCGAGGCCGGCGAGATGAAGAAGGACGGCGTGAAGGTGCTGCCGCCCGTGGCCAGCGCCGGCTGGTGTGACAGGTCGAAAGTGACGTCGGAGCCGCCGTCGTTGGAGACGGTGAGCGTGCGCAGCGCCGGTCCGCCCTCGCTTTCACCCAGCGCCAGTTTGCTCGGCTCCACCTTGACCTCCGACAGGATGGCTCCCGGGATGTCCAGCATTCCCGCGCCCTGCCGGTGCACGTTGTCCAGGAAACCCGAAGTGGGGGCGCCCCACCAGGGCCGTGGATCGGCACTGTTCTGCAGCAGCGTCCGCATCGCCTGCGACGGCGTATTGGGCCGGGCCTCGAGCAGCAGAGCCGCGGCCCCCGCCGTATGGGGCGAAGACATGGAGGTGCCGCTGATCGTGGCGTAGGACCCCCGTTCGACCGGGTAGGTGGAGCGGATCAGCCCGCCCGGCGCGGACAGGTCCGGCTTCAGGCTCAGGTCGGGGGGCGTCCCGAAGGAACTGAAGGAGGAGATCAGGTTGCCGGTGGGGTTGACGAAAGATCCCACCTGAGCCGTCCAGGTCATCGAGACGGCGCCCAACGCCAGCCGGTTGTTGATCAGGACGCCTTCGGTGTCGGAGATCGCCACCACCGGGATGGTGATGGGGGGCGAGCCCGCCACGGTGGGGCTGAAGCGGCCAGCCACGTTGTTGTACAGCACGACCCCGATGGCGCCCGCGTTCTGGGCGTTGAGCGACTTGGCGTGAAAGCTGCACATCCCGCGCCGGATCAGCGCCACGTGTCCAGCCAGGCTCCCCGCCGGCAGCGCGGAGCAGGCATCGGCCGTCGAGGTCGAGGTCCCCGTTCGCCGCATCGGCGACATCCCCGCGGTGGGTGGAGCAGGCGCGGACGCCGCCACGCCATAGCCGATCTGAGTGTCGTCGGGAGTCACGGTGAAGGTGGCCAGCGAGACGTGGCTGTTGTCGATCGAGGCCACGCCGATCACTTTCTGCCCCACTCCTGGCGCACCGGCGGCGTAGACGCCGCTGGTGCCGCTGTTGCCGATCGAAGCCACCACCACCACACCCTTGTTCACCAACCGGGTCGCGCCCTGGCCCGTCGGGTACTGCGGCCACTGGAAGGCCGCGCCGATGCTCATGTTGAGCACGTCCATGCCGTCGGCCAGGACGCGTTCCATCGCAGCCAGCATGATGTCGGCCGTGGTCGAGCCCTGGCAGCCGAAAACGCGGTAGGCGCCGAAGGTCACGCCGGGGGCGACGCCGGTGACGCCACCGCTGGCGCCCACGATGCCCGCTACGTGCGTCCCGTGGCCGTTGCAGTCATCGGGGTCTGCGTCGGGCACCGGGACGGGGTTGAAACTCGGCGACGAGGGGTCCGCGTTGAAGAGGTCCCCCACGAAGTCCCAGCCGGCCGCCACGCGGCAGCCGGGACCGAAGCATCCACCCAGGTCGGCGTGATCGTAGTCCACGCCGGTGTCCATCACGGCCACCCGCACTCCGGCGCCCGTGAGGCCGAGCGTGTTCTGAGCGAAGTCAGCGCCCGTCATCGCCAGCGCGGTGGCCAGGTCGGCCCCGATCGGTTCGGTCTCCGGCAGCGTCTCGGTGATGACCGGGTAGAGCGCCGCCACCCCGGCCAGCCGCGACAGCTTGCCCAGCTGGGAGGGCGCGACCGAAACGGAGAAGCCGTTGAACAGCTGGGAGTAGGCGTAGCGCTCGGTGTAGACGAGGCCAGCCTGCCCCGCGGCACTCCGGAAGTTGGCCCGTTCCTGCTGCAGCGTCTGAGCGCTGGTGCCGTCGGCCTGAGGGGCGCTGCCGAGTTGGACGAACCAGAGTTCGGGGGTTTCGTTTTCCTGGGAATCGACGCTCGACTGCTGGCCCTGCGCCGGGCCCTGGACAGCCAGGCCCACGAGCAGGGCCGCAAAGAGCAACAGAAGTTTTCTTGGCAACATCTTTCCTCCTGAGATCGTCGAACGACCTCGGACGAGTCACGACAGAGTGAATCCCGCCGGCGGTCGGAGGAAAGAGAACACGGCCGCCGCCCGCGAAGGTCGGTGGGCTTGGCTGCTCTTCCTGACCTCATCCAACCGAATCGGTCTCCCTCCACTGCATCCCGGCAAACCCCCCTCGGGTTTCCCCCGACGACCCCCACTGCGTCCTCCGCCCGGCCGGGGCCGGCAGACCCGAGGGCCTGCCGGCCTCTGGAGAGGGCAGTTGACGGTCCGTGGTCACGTCAGGGATGCGAATGTACGCGAGCCCGCCGGGCGGCCGCATCGGCCGCGGCTCCCAAATCGGATGGCACAAAAAGGCCAAAATCGAATCGTGCACGCCAAGATCGAATCGTGCACGACGAAAGCGGAACGAGGAGGGAGTCAGAACGGTTTCTTCACCAGGCCGTGGCGATAGGCGTAGATCAGGAGTTCCAGGCGGTCGGAGACTTCGAGTTTGCTGAAGATCGAGGTCAGGTGGTGACGGACGGTGGTCTCGCTGATGAAGAGGCGCTCGCCGATTTCACGGTTCTTGAGCCCCTCGCCGATGGCCTGCACGATCTCCCGCTCCCGGCGTGTCAGAGCGGCGATCCGGGCGGTCTCGCCCTCCGGTTGGGCGGACCTC
>JBFGHG010000704.1:0-2849 GCA_041578395.1 Acidobacteriota bacterium | reverse complement strand
CCACGCTTCCCGGGATGTACCCTTGATCGGCGCGCAGCCGGGCGTAGCGGGGGGAGGCCGGGTCGGTGACGTCGACCATGGCCAGCTTGTAGGACGAATCCCGGTTGCGGAACAGCCTCTCGATCCCGGCCTGCAGCTCGGGATCGGTGGGCGTGTCCGCGGTGATGTCCCAATCCGAGCCGAGATCGGCCAACCGGAGGCGGATCTGATGGGCGCCCAGCAGCGCTCCGGGCTGCAGCTCGAAATGACCCCGCAGCAGACCCTCCTGGATCAGCCGGTAGGCCTTCAGCCGGCGGATTTGCGTCTCTCCGTAGCCGTCCAGCGGGTAGGCCGACAGCCCGCCCGCGGCCGCCGCCAGCACCCCGGCCAGTACGGCTCCGATCAGCCCCCGCCCCGTCAAGACAGCGGCTCCTCCAGCGAGATTTCCCGCTGGCCCAGGCGGATCAGCTCCCGGTCGAAAGCGCGCAGGCGTTCGATGGTGCGGGTGTCGCGCGCTCCCACGAACGGCCGCACCTGAAACAACCACAGTTTTCCGCCCACGAATCCGAATTCCATGTCCCACACCACGTCGCGCTGCTCCGGCTGGAGGCTCTGCTTCCAGCGCCGCACCGCCCGCACCAGCTGCTCCACCTTTTCCGCGTTCAGCAGGGTGGAGTCGCGGCGCGGGGGCAGGATCTCCACCCCTTCCCCGGCGGCGCTCAGCACCCGCCGGTAGGTCGCCTTGGCTTGCGAAAGGAGTTTCCAGGTCCCCGCTTCGCGGATCAGCAGCGTTTCCGCGCTCTGACCCTCGACCGCTCCGCCCACCCCCTCGGCCGTGACCACCGTCAGGTCGTCGGGGCCCCCGAACTCCAGTCCGCTGGTGATCAGGACACCCGACTCCTCGGCCGAGACGCTCCGCAACAGGAGCACGGAACAATAGACGTTCTCCTGGGACTCCAGGATTCGCCGGCGCCACTGGTAAGCCCGCTCCGAGAACGGCGACGCCCAGACCTTTTTGACTCCCGCCAGGATCGTCTCCAGGCTCTTGCGGTGCGGAACGGTCAGGTTGAGGCCCGCGCCGGAGAACTCCGGCAGGTCCTCGGCGTTGGTGTCGCTGCGGATGAAGACCCCCTGCCGGTAGCCGGGGAGCGCGCGGATCGCCTCCTCGATCCGGGTGCGCGCTTCCGGCACCCAGGGAAGCTCCTCGATCGCCGTCCGGAAGTAGGCCAGCCGCAGGAACATGAAACGGTCGACTTCCTCCTGGGTCCTGCCTTCCCGCTCCATCCGCCGGGCGATGGCATACGCCTCGGAGATCTCCTCCGCCAGGGTGGCCCCCGAACCCCGGAAGGGACGGTCGATGTGCTGGCGGAACATGCCGAAGGGCAGGGCCACCCCGGCGGCGACGTGCTCCGGAAACAGCCGTGCCAGCTGGCCCAGGTTGGCCGCCTTCGGTCCCACCGTCACCCCCGAGTCGGCGGAACTCAGCTGGGACAGCGGAATCGGCTCGACCCGGTCCAGCTGCAGCCGCGAGACGTCCAGCCGCACGGGCTTGGGCGCGCTCGCCTCCATCAGGGTCCGCTCGGCGGGGTCCAGCTGCCCGGGGTCGCCCAGGATGATCCTGCCCAGCGGCGAGACCGCGTAGAACACCTCGCGCCCCTGCAGAGCCTTCAGCCGCGGCACCAGTTCTGGCGTTACCGAGGCGTTGGGGATGCCCAGGTTGCGGGCCAGCAGCTGCGCGTGGGACAGCAGGTTGCCGGCGTCCAGCGTCAGGATCCCGGCCATCGGCCGCAGGTCGGCCAGGGTATCGGGGATGACGTAGACGCGGCTGGGGTCCGGGGCCCACTCGGTGGCCGGGACGGGGGCGAAGTCGAGGATCCCCCGGGCCAGGCCCGGGTTCAGGCCCCAGAAGCCGTAGCTCACCGGCTGGTCCCAGAGCAGGTGCGATTGCCCCAGCTGCCGGTCGGCGTCCTGCTCGAGCAACCCCAGTTCCGCCGACAGAGGCAGCAGGATGGTGCCGCGTGCCTGGGCGTCCAGGAATCCGTAGGCCTTCGGCTCGATCGCCAACATGCGTTCGTACTCTCGGCCGAACGTCTGGCGGATGGCGGAGCGGCCCCAGTCCAGGCTGCGCGTCAGGTAGGCGAGATGGCGTTCCAGCTCGATTGCCGGCATGAGCGAACGCTGCTCCACGGCGAAGATCTCGCCGGCCAGCGCCTCCTGCTCGCGCGCCGTGAGCAGCCCCGCCCCGAAGGCCAGGTCGTGGTAATGGCGCAGGTCCCGGATGCGCTCGAGCCGGCTGCGGCCCGACTCCTGCCCGGCTGTCTCCTGGGCCAGCGTGAACGCGCTTCCCAGCACCAGCTGCAGCAGGCCGAGCCGCTGCAGGTTGCGCGCGCCGTCCCGCTGCGTGGTCAGCAGGCGCCGCAGTTCGGCCGCCAGGGACGCCGCCGTGGTCAGTGCCTCGGGAGCCCGGCCGGCCCGCAGGTGGTCGGCGAACACTTCCAGCCGGGGAGCCAGATCCGGCAACCGCTGCGAGAAGCGCTCAGCCATGGCGGCGATGCGCCCCGGGTCCCGCCCCAGCCGCATCACCTGCACCAGCTCGCGCGCCTTGGTCCGCACGGACTCGGTCCGGTTCTTCAGCCTCAGGAAGCCTTCCACGCGCTCGTCGTCCCCTTCGTCGGGGAAGGAGTGGATTTTGGCGCGCAGGTTCTGAAAATCGGGGTCCAGGTTGGCGACCGCGGTGGCCAGGTCGCGGATCATGGCCGTTTCGTTGGCGATCGCTCCCGGATGCGGGACCACCGAAGCCAGCTGGACCACCAGCAGGAAGTGCTTGTCGGTCCACTCGGGCTGCGACAGGAGGCGCTCCAGGAACAGCT
>JBFGHG010000703.1:0-2851 GCA_041578395.1 Acidobacteriota bacterium | reverse complement strand
CCGGGTCGTTGCCGCTGCCGCTCAACACGAACGGGGTCTGGGCCGGAATCGTGAAATCGGGTCCGGCGTCCGCCGTGGGCGGCTGGTTTCCCGTCATCGTGGTGTCGGCGCAGTCGTCTCCGTTTACAGTGGTGGAGAAGTTGACGATCCGGTCGACGCTTCGGACGTGGAAGTAGGTGTCCACGGTCGAGTTCTGGATGTCGTCGGAGCCCAGCGACCCGCAGGTTCCCGAATACGACATGATGGTGCTGCCGCTGCCCGGCTCGTAGGCGTTGTTGGGGGAGTACTGGTCGTCGGTGCAGTTGCCCTGCTGGCCGCTCCAGGTGTGTCCGGCTCCGAAGATGTGTCCCAGCTCGTGCAGCATGAGCCGGTAGCCGCCGAAGTTCTCGTGGCCCGGGTCCCGGCCGGTGTCCAGACCCGAGGAGACGCGCGCCTTGGTGCCCGAAACGCAGACGCCGGAGCCGGAAGCGCAGCCGCCGCCGGTGTTGGAGCGGGCGTCCAGCACGATCGCCACGTCGTAGTCGTCGTCGTTCAGGACGCCGTCCACGACTCCCTGGTTCTCGTCCTTGAGGCCGCAGGCGTCGCCGTCCTGCATGTAGGCGTCGGGGTCGGTGAAGAACAGGTCGTCCGTCTCGTCGATCAGCACGAAGCTGATGGCCACCTCCGGCTCGTAGATCGCCACGATGCGGCTCAGTTCGGTCATGATCGAAGACATGACGTCCGTGTCGTTGTTCCCACGGCCGGTGTAGTACTCCGCAGTGGTGGCCACGGCGATTTCGTAGGTGCGCAGCTCCTCTCCCGAGGTCACCAAGGGCAGCTTGGGGTCGAATCCCGCCGCTCCCCGCCGCGGTGCGACAGTAGCGACGCCCCGGGTCCCTTCGGTGAAGCGCACCGCCTCCGGAGCCGAGACCTGCCGATCCGTCATGCAGACCAGCGGCTCGGCCGTGACGTCCTCCTCGAACATGCTGGCATAGAGGCGCGTGGGACCCTCCGAAACCGGGACGACGTGCAGCGGCCCCCGCGGCGTCACCAACATCAGGTGCAGGCCCAGCGGGGTGAGCGATGCCCGTCCGCCGATTCCCGAACCGTCGGCGGCTCGTACCCGGAAGGTGCGGATCTGCGGGTAGCGCCGGGCCAATTCGGGCTTCATCAAGGGCGCCTCGCTGAAACGGAAGTCGGCGAAGGTCCCGTCAGGCAGGGGGATGGCCACGACGGGCGCTCGGGGATCATTGGGTCGGAAGAAGTCGTCGCGGGGCGCTCCGGACAGCAGGGCGCCCAGGCGTCCCTCGTCCAGGAGGTAGCGGGTCGGGTTCGGCCTCGTCTCCGCCTTCGCTTCGGGAAGGGCTTCGCGCGTCTCGGGGACGCGCTGCCACAGCCAACCCGGGGATTGGGTCGTCTGTGCAGGACTCGAAGCAAGCGCTGCGAGCAGGACGATGGCCAGGACGATCGGCAGCCGGATGCCGGTGGACTCGGGTGAATTGCGAAACATGTCAATTGCCTCCTTCTCGACCGCGCGTCGAGATTGTCAGTGCTCCTTCCGAACCTTCACCGCAACTGGAAGTCAGTGCGCCCATCGTAGCGGCCTGCGGGACCTCGCGCCAGTTTGAAGCGGTTGCCGGAGGAGCGAATCGTAGGGGACGGCACTGCCGGTCCCGCTCCGGTACCTCGTTCTCTCCAACGACCGCCACCGGAGGAATCCCTCAATTCTCGCGGAATTCTTCGCGGGAACGGGAACGTCATGCTCTGCAGAGAAAGCGCCTTCGAGCCCGATCGCAGACCCGTCGACTTGGGATAAGCTCGGAATGCGATGCGAGCATGCGCACACACTCTCCTGGTGGTGGCGCTCCTGCTCAACTGTTCCTGGGGACAGCTGAAGGGGCTGTGGTGGGGGTTACCCCCCGTCGCAAGAGACGATCCGATTCGCCCGGTCCTGGACGAATGGCAAGCAGATGTTGCGGAACGATACGAGCGGGACAAGTCCAGCCGGCCAGAGTTCTCGGATTGGCATGCAATCCAGTCCGACGAGTTGCGTGGGTTGTTTCCCGAGTACCGGTTCGCGGTGATCGCCTGGAGCGAGAGGGAGCATCCCGAGGCGAAGAGCCGGTATGTTGCGCGTGTGGTGCTGGTTCACGCTACCCTGGCGATCGATTCCACGACCGGGGCGGCCAGACTGTTCTCCCCGAGTGGCGGCCGCGAAGAGTTCGGTCAATTCCTGGCCGAACATTCAGTGAGGATCGTGACCGAGGCCGATGCCGCCAAGGTATGGGCGGCGTATTGCGACGTTCACCAGTCTTGTGGTCCCGGCGAAACCGTTCGGGTGGACGAATTCACCTGGCACCTGGGCGTTTGGGAGAAAGACGGCTACCGCTACCACTACGAAGTGAAGCTGGATTCGGGTCAGCTTGTAACGGGCGGCCAGCTACGGGCGGAAAAAAAGAGCGAACCCTGACTGCCGAATGAGGACGGGCCACGGGGGCGTGTGAAGAAGGTCCTCCGGTTCGAACTTCCCCAGACATCGGCCTACCATACAAATTATTTGAAACAAAAGTTTTTTTCCACTTGATCTCGACCCCCCATTTCCCGCACATTAAGAAATGGTGTTGTTCTTCAACGTGAAGAGCACGACGACGAGGCCCAACCGGAAGACGGGCACCCCGCCCGCTGCGCCCAAAGGCAAGCTGACGTCGCGACGGCAATAGATCCCGTGCCCTGACCGGGGCGGGTGGTTCGAGGTGAGAAAACTTCGATGAGAGTTCGCAGTTCGATTGGTTCGTGTCTGGTGCTGTGCCTGGCCGCCCTGCCGGCCTACGCCCAGGAGATGGAAGTGGAGCCCAACGACATCTGCCAGGCT
>JBFGHG010000702.1:0-2851 GCA_041578395.1 Acidobacteriota bacterium | reverse complement strand
TTGGAGCGGGACCTGGTCAGCGGGGAGGTCGTCTACACTCTGTCCAGCGACGGCGGCGAGTTCGGCAATCACGACCTGGCGCGCATCGAGGCCATCGGAATGGAGCTGGGGTATCGCCTGAGAAGGACCCACCGGATCGAACCCGCCGACCCGCTTTCGGCCTCCAGCGAGATCACCCAGACCGTCCGGATGCAGCGGCCCGGCTGGTCGATCCGGGTCGACACGTCGATGCGGCTGACTGCCGCCTCCGGGCATCTGCGACTCGAGGCCACCCTGACGGCCCACGAGGGAGAGCGGCAGATCTGCGACCGGAAGTGGGATCTGAAGGTGACTCGCAGACTGTTCTGAACACCCAGCGGTCCGACACCAGGAAGTTGACCAGGGCGCAGGCCGCCACCGCCACCACGTTGGCGGGGAGCGCCGGGAGGCCCAGCCGTCCCACCAGGATGCTCATCACCACCAGGTTGCCCACCAGGCTGACGGCGGCGGCGGCCAGGTTGAAGCGCAACAGGCGGCGGGCAGCGCTGTGGCGGCCCCGGCCCTTCCAGGTCCATCGCTGGTGCCACAGGAAGTTGTGCAGGATGGCCGTCTGCACTGCGGCCGCCGTGGCGGCCAGGTAGTGCCAGCCGACCTCCAGGCAGACGTGCAGGACGGCGAGCTGCAGCAGGAAACCGCCCAGGCCCACCAGGTTGAACCGCAGCCAGCGCACGCCCGTCACACCCGTTCCTGCCGGTAGAGGGTGAGGGTGTTGCGGGCGATCGAGACCACCAGCACCAGCGCCATCACGGCGGCCGCCACGGCCCCGCCCAGGTCGAAGAGCCGGTGGGGCTCGCCCAACACCCGCGTCCAGGGCCGCTGGATCGCCACCAGGTTGCCGGCCACCAGCAGCAGGCGCAGCTCGGTGGGGCCCAGTCGGAAGTAGGAGAGCCGGAACTCCCCCAGGGCGTGGGCCGCCAGGTAGCTGTCGATCGAGATCATCAGGTAGCAGACGAGCACGACCGCGGCCAGGGCGGGACTCGTCAGTCCCGAAAGGGCCAGCCCGGTCATCAGGAAGAGCGCGCCCACCGAGTCCAGCACGTGGTCGACGTAAAAGCCGTAGCGGGGGCGCAGCTTGCCGCGGACCCGGGCCAGCGTGCCGTCCAGGCTGTCGCCCAACCAGTTGAGCAGCAGGCAGAAGTTGACCAGGTGGAGAAAGGAAGCGTCGACGCGCTGCAGCGCGTAGGCCGCGCCCGCCCCCGCCATGGCCAGCAGGCCCAGCAGGGTGAGATGATCGGGGGTGACGGCGCCCGGCAGCCGCCGGGCGATCCACTGCAGCAGTCGTTTTTCGGGCCGGGCCAGAAGGCTGTCGTGGCGGCGCCGGCTGATCTTCGTTCGCGTGGTCGAAGCAGTATCGTTCATGGCGGCAGCTGCAATGCAAATCCAGGTCCCAACCCAGCGTCCCGCTTGTAAGTAACTGTTTCCAGGAGGGTTGCAGCCGAACGGCAGCGCAAGGACCGGGTTCTTCCGCAAGGATTCACTGCGTCTGAAGCCACCCGTGGTGGCACGGTCTCCAGGCCGTGATTCCGATTACCGCAGGATCACGGGCAGGGGTGCCCGTGCCACGTCCAGCGTCAGGAGGAGATCTGCCGGAGTCTTTGCACGGCCTTCGCGTGGTCGCGCTCCTGGGCCCAGTCCAGGGCGGACCGCGACTTCTGGTCTCGGAGGGCCGGATCGGCGCCGGCGGCCAGCAGCAGTTCGATCGCCTCCACCGAACCGATCGAGGCGGCCACCATGAGCGGCGTGGTGCCCAGGTTGGAGGGAGCGTTGACTTCGGCGCCGCGCTCGATCAGCAGCCCGACCAGCGGGCGCGACTGCTGCCGGCCCACCACGGCGTGGCTGAGCAGCGGGATGCCGTGAGGTCCCGGCACGCGGTGCAGGTCCGGCAGTTCGTCCAGGAAGGTCGTGACGATGCTTCGGTAGCCCAGCATGGTGGCGGCGAAGACGTCGATCCGGGCGCCGCTGTCCAGGATGTGCAGCGCGATTTCTCTGCGGCCGTTATGCGAAGCCGCCCCCAGGCCGGTCTCCCAGTCGCCGTTGCCCCAGTCCCAGGCGGCGTTGACCAGCGCGGGCTGCTGCCGCAACATCTCCCGGACCGCCTCCAGGTCGAAATGCGACCGCCCCACGAACCTCCCCACCAGCTCGGAATCGAGGGGGGCCTTCTCCGGGGCTGCCGCCCGCGGGCGGGTCAGCGAAACGCCCGCCACCGAGAGTGCCGAACCGAACAGGAGACTGCGTCGGGTAATCATGATGGTGTAGACGAAGCCGGTAGCCAGGAGTTCCGGGCCCCCGTCGGGCGGTTCACGCCAGTCTCGCCTGGGCGGCTTCCAGGATGGACTCGAGCAGCTGCGGGTAGGTCAGCCCGCCGAAGCCGGCCATGATCGCCAGTTTGGCGGCGCAGCTCCAGGCGGGGTTGGGGTTGACTTCCATCAGTTTGATCCGGCCGTCGGCTCCGGTCCGAAAGTCGAAGCGCGCATAGTCGCGGCAATGCAGCCTCCCGAAGAGCAGTTCGGCGTGATTGCACAGCTCTTCCAGCGTGCCGTCGTCCAGCCTCGCCCGTTCGATCCGGACGCGGCTGTAGGGGGTTTCCGGGCCCGTTTTCGACTCGAAGGCCAGAATCGGGGGCAGCTCCGGCGGCAGCTCGCTGAAGTCGACGGTCAACGGCGGCAGGGCGCGCAGCCCGAAGCCGGGGTTGCCCAGCAGCGCCAAGCCGTATTCCGGTCCGGGCAGGTACTCTTGAATCAGCGCGGCGGCGTCCGGGAGCTGCCCGCGCAGCCACTGCAGATAGCCGGCCGCTTCCGTCCGAGAGCGGACG
>JBFGHG010000701.1:0-2859 GCA_041578395.1 Acidobacteriota bacterium | reverse complement strand
GGCCTCGGCGGCGGCCTGGCCCCTGCTGGGCATGTCGGCGGGCCTGGCCGGCGGTGCGTTGCGAACGGCCGCGGGGCACCTTCGAGCTGCGGCCGTGGCCCTGCTCTTCGCCTTGCCGATGGTCCGCGTCTTCATCCTCTCCGGCCCCGAGTACAACCTGTCGGGGCTGGAGAGCATGCCCCTGACCCTGGCCGCCTCCGCCTCCGCCCTGGCGGGCGCCGCCTGGCCGCTGCTGGCCCCCTGGATCGGGGCGCTGGGGGCCTTCATCGCCGGCAGCAACACCGTCTCCAACCTGATGTTCTCGCTGTTTCAGTTCTCCACCGCCCGCCAGATCGGCGCCGCCCCCGAGCTGGTGGTGGCGGCCCAGGCGGTGGGGGGCGCGGCCGGCAACATGATCACCGTCCACAACGTGGTGGCCGCCTCGGCCACGGTGGGGCTGGCCGGCCAGGAGGGTGCGTTGATCCGCAAGACGCTGATCCCGATGACCTACTATTGCCTGCTGGCCGGGGCGGTCACCTATCTCTGGGTCCACCTCTCCGGTTGAGGAGCCGACGACGATGAGCAAGTCCCGCTGTGCATGGTGCGGAACCGATCCACTCTACGTCCAGTACCACGACACGGAGTGGGGCGTGCCGCTGTACGACGACCGCCGGCTCTTCGAGTTCGTGATTCTGGACGGCGCCCAGGCCGGCCTCAGCTGGCTGACCATCCTGCGCAAGCGGGAGAACTACCGCCGAGCCTTCGACGGCTTCGACGCCGAGAAAATGGCCCGCTACGGCGAAGGGAAGATCCGCCGGCTGTTGGCCGACCCCGGGATCGTGCGCAACCGGCTCAAGATCACCTCGGCCGTGGACAACGCCCGCGCCTACCTGCGGCTGCTCAAAGAAGAAGGCTCCTTCTCCGATTACCTGTGGAGCTTCGTGGGCGGGCAGCCCCGGCAGAACCGCTGGCGGACGCTCTCGGAGATCCCCGCCAAGACGCCCGAGTCGGAAGCCATGAGCAAGGACCTCGTCCAGCGCGGCTTCCGCTTCGTCGGCCCCACCATCTGCTACGCCTTCATGCAGGCCGCGGGCATGGTCAACGACCACGTGGTGGACTGCTTCCGGTACCAGGAGTGCCGGGCGCTGGCCCGCTCTATTCCTGGTTGATGCGGCCGGTGCGCCGGTAGACCGCCAGCGCCCGCCGGGCCCGGCGGCGCAGCTTGGGGTCGGGGTCTCGGGCGATCCCTTCCACGGCCTCCAGGACTTCGGCCTCGCGGGCCCGCGGCGACCCGTCGCACAGCGAGTGCAGGACCAGACTGCGCACGCCGGCATCGTGGTCGCGGCGCAACTCGAAGAGGCGGTCCCAGATGGCCGGGAAATCAGCCCGCACGTGGCAGGGGCACAGTTGAAGCAGTCCCGCGCGGCGCACCTTCGGGTCGGGATCGTAGGTCCGCTCCAGGGCCTGGGCGATCTTCGCCTTCACAGCGTCTCTCCCCGGGGAGCGGTCAGCCGTTCGTCGCGCACGTTGCCGGTGTTGACGACGCCGGCCGGCTCGAACAGCAGCAACTCCACCTCCTGCTCCGCCACCGGACGATGTTCGACGCCCCGGGGCACGACCAGCAGCTCCCCGGGCCCGAGCTGGACGCTGCCGTCGCGAAAGTCGATGCGCAGCCTGCCCTTCAGGACCAGGAACAGCTCGTCGGCGTCGTCGTGATGGTGCCAGACGAACTCCCCCAGCAGTTTGGCGATCTTGACCTCCTGGCCGTTGAGCCGGGCCACGATCCGGGGCCGCCAGTGCTCGGAGACTTGCGCCAACTTCTCTTCGAGGTTCACCTTGTCCATGGCTTCCGGCCCCTCCTCCAGATTCTAAATGCTCAGTGGCGCTCGTACCACTGGAGGGGAGGCGGAAGTTCCTCGGCGGCGAACTCGAGATGGATGACGCGCCGATGATCGGGGCTGGCGGCCCGGGGAGACGAATGCAGCAACAGGGGCCGCAACAGCAGCAAGCCGCCCGGCCCGGTGGCGCATTCGACGGCGGGCGAGGACTCCCGCCGGCGCCCGATCTCTTCCGGCTCCAGGACGCCCGCCCGGTGCGAGCCGGGGATCACCCGCAGCGGCCCGTTTTCGGACCCGCACGGGTCCAGGTGCAGGCGGGCCGCCAGCATGCGGCTCAGGACGGGCGCCGGGGGCAGGACGTGCGGAACCCCGTGTTTCACCGACCAGCCTCGGAAGCCGGGAACGTCGTGGCGCTCCCGGACCGCGACGAAGACGTCCTGGTGCCAGTGCAGACTCCAGTTGGCCTGCGGCGTCTTGTCGAACAGCAGGGCGCGCACGGCGAATGCGGGCCGGCCCAGGACGGCGTCGACCAGACGGCGGAACGGTCCCGGCTGCAGCAGCTCTTCGAGGCCGGGCAGACGGCGGAAGAGGTCGCGGACGCCCGCCCGCCGGCCGCCGCTCGCGGTGGGAGGAAGGGCTTCGACCTGGGCCAGCAGGCGTTCGGCCAGAGGCGCCAGAGCCTGGTGCAGCAACGCGTAGCCGTCGCGCCCAACCGCCCGGGCGACGGCGGCGGGGTCGACCGCGTCCAGGCCCGCGGCCCGCCTCATCGCAACACCGTCCCGTAGGCCAGCACGTCGCAAGGGCGGGGACTGAGGTTGGGAAAGAGGAAGTGGTTGCGCAGCCGACCTTCGCGCTGGAAGCCGCACTTCTCGAGGACGCGCCGCGAGGCCCGGTGCTCGGCGTGGCAGACCGCGTGCAGGCGGATCAGCCCCCGGGCCCGCGCCACTTCCACCACGGCACCCAGCGCCTCGGTAGCGTAGCCGCGGCCCCAGGCGTCCCGGGCGAACACGTAGCCGGTCGTGGCGCGGTAGGGGGCCTCGAT
>JBFGHG010000700.1:0-2861 GCA_041578395.1 Acidobacteriota bacterium | reverse complement strand
CTCTGTGCTGGGCGGCCTGTGGAAAGGACCCCGGCTTCACGCCGCTCTCCCTGCTGGAGCTGCTCCGCCGGCGCGGCCGGGTCCGCTCCGAAGACCTGGAGAGACTCGATTTAGCCGTGCCGATCGAGCTTCCGGCGCTCAAGCAGGAGTGGCTGAAAGCTCTCGACTCCGTGGAGCCGTTCGCCGAGTCCCGCCCTGCCGAGGAGATTGGCTGTCTCTACTACAGCGCTTCGCGGCGCAGGTTTTGCGACCCGGGGGAGGCCGCCGACGCCGTTCCCCATTTCGGGCGCCCGGCCGGGATCCTGCCGATCGTCTCCGACTCTGTTCGCTGAGTGGGACGCCCGGCGCCGCGCACAGCCTCCGTTTCTCGAGTTCAGCGCCGGCTCATGCTTTCCCGGATCTGTTCCTCGATCCGGGCCAGACGGGGGTCGTGCCCCTGCCGTGCCCGCAGCTTTCCGAGGAACTCCAGCGCTCGGCGCCAGTCCTGCTGCTGCACGTACAGGACCACCAGCGCGTAGAGAATCTCTCCGTCTTCCGGGGCGAGGCGGCCGGCTTCCAGCAGGGCCTGCTCGGCTTCGGCCCGCCGTCCGAGCCGTTGCAAGGCCAGGCCCAGGTTGTAGAGGAGGCGCGGCTGTCGGGGCATCAGCCCGGCGGCCCGGCCGAGACTCTGCGCCGCCTCTTCCAGCCGGCCCGTTTCCGCCAGCAGCAGACCCAGGTTGTAGTGGAGCTCGCCCTGCTCCCCGGAGTGCGCGATGGCCTCCCTCAAGGCCTGTTCGGCTTCCTCGTTCCGGCCCAGGCCGTTGAGCAGCATCGCGAGGTTCACGCGCGCCGGCACGAAGCCGGCGTCCCGTGCGATGGCGCGGCGGAAGGCGCGCTCGGCCTCGCCGAATCGGTCCTGGTCGAGGTAGGCGACCCCCAGCTCGAGGTGTGCCCAGGGCGTGTCCGCCATCGCCAGCTGCGCCCGCTCGAACTCGTCCAGCGCGGCGCGGAGCCTCTCCCGTTGCTTCGGTTTCATGAAATCGGCGGGGACCGAGGCCAGCACCCGCGCCGCTTCCAGCCGGACGCGCAAGGCCGGGTCGCCCAGCAACGGGTCCACTGCCGCCACCCGCCGGCTCGGCTCCAATCCTCCCAGGACCGTCACGGCGCTGGACCGCACCACAGGGTCCGGGTCTCGGATCGCGCTTTGGGCCGCTCCGAGACCCGGCGTGCCGTAACGGCGCAGCAGTTCGAGAGCGGTGGCGCGCACGATGGACGGTTGTTCGGGCTCCCCGGCCAGTGCCGCCAGCGCCTTCGCCGCCCCCGGCTCCCCGGCGCGGCCGGCCGCCAACACCTCGGCGTAATGGAGCTGAAAGGAGCGTCCGCCCGGGTACCACTGCTCGACCAGGCCTCGGGCCCACTGGGGCGAACGCCGGGAGTGGCAGCCGTTGCAGGCGTTCGGAGTGCCGATCTTCACGGACAGGTCGGGGCGCGGGACCCGGAAGCTGTGATCGCGGCGGGGATCGACCACCATGTACGAGCGTGGCGGCATGTGGCAACTGACGCAGCGGGCTCCCTCGGAGCCGACGGGGTGGAAGTGGTGTTCCGGGGAGGTGTAGTCGCGCGCCTTCAGGGCCGGGAAGTCTTTCTCGATGTCGAGCTGGTGGCAGCGCGTGCACAGCGCGTCCCCCTGGTGCCGCAACTCGAGAGTGTGCGGATCGTGACAGTCGGTGCAGCGAACCCCTTGACGGTACATGCGGCTCTGCAGAAACGAGCCGTAGACGTACACTTCGTCCAGGATCTGGCCGTCCGCGTGGTAGAGGCCCTCGCTGAGCGTGGCCACCCGGAAGTGATCCGCCAGCGCCCCGGTGTGGCGCCAGGAGTGTGCGATGCGGGCGCGGCGGGAGTGGCAGGGGGCGCAGGTCTCGACCTCGTGGACCGAGTCTTTGCCGGCGAAGTCCACCGCCAGCCCGTACTCCCCATCCGGAGAGGCTTCCCCAGCTTCCCGGCGGCGCGCCCACCGGACGTGGCGCTCCCCCGGGCCGTGACAGGCCTGACACCCGACGTCGATCTCGTGGTACGCGGTCCGGTAGCTGTCCGACTCGAGGTCGTAGTTCTTCTCCAGGTGGGTGGTGTGGCACTCGGCGCACATCAGGTTCCAGTTCTGGTACCGCCCGGTCCAGTGCAGCGGGTCGTCCGGTTCGATGCGCTCCTCCGGGTAGAGGTGAAACCAGCGCCCGGCGCGCGTGTCCCAGGCCACCGTCAGGCATTGCAGGCGGCCGCCGGGAAACTCGATCAGGTACTGCTGCAGCGGGTCGACGCCAAAGGTGAAGGCGACTTCGTAGTCGGCCGGCTCCCCGTCCGGCCCTTCGGTGTTCACGTAAAAACGGCCCTCCCGGCGGAAGAAGCGCGTGGTGACGCCGAAGTGCGTGAAGCGGGCTCCCTCGAAGTCCCCGAGCACGGTCTCGGGGCCGGCCACCTGCATGGCCAGGTCGTGGTGGGAACCCTGCCACTCGTCGTGCTGCCGGGCGTGGCAGTCCGCGCACAGCCGGCTGTCCACGAAGGCCGCCTCCCCGGGGGGCGAACTCGTGAAAGAAGGCTCGTACGGCGCGCCGCAGCCTGCAAGCAACCCTGCGAGAACCGCGGGCAGAACCTGGCGTGTGGCGCCGCTTCTCAGTGTGAACATCGGTCGATCTGGAAGACCCGGCCGTCTCCGAGTCTGAGGGCGGTCAGTTTACCTCCCCAGACCAGCCCCGAGTCCAGGCCGTGGCCATTGGGCAGCTCCCGGTAGCCCAGAGCGGCCCAGTGGCCGAACAGGAGTTTCGGCTCGCCCGGGGGACGCAGCCGATACCAGGGCAGGCAGCCGTCGGGGGCCTCTTCGGGCG
>JBFGHG010000699.1:0-2864 GCA_041578395.1 Acidobacteriota bacterium | reverse complement strand
GGGTGCATTCCTGACCCGGTGCCGGGACCACGTCTACTTCTACACGCCCGACTGCCGATTCGCGGGTGCCAACGACCCGGGCGCCGAGGCGCTGGGCAAGGCGCCGCATCAACTGGTGGGCAAGCACTGGACGGAGCTGAATCTGCCGGAGGACGCGATGCTCCCGATGGAGCGGCTGGTGCGGCGCTGTCATGCGAGAAACGTCACTCAGGTGGGCCGGGTGAGCCACGTTTCGATCTTCGGGGATCAGGAATTCGAATACGTCGTCACTCCGCTCAGCACCGGGCGGGACGGGGACGCGGCGGTACTCGCCGTGGTGCGCGCCGTCGCCGGCCGCAGAGCACCCGAAACGGACTCCAGCAGCACTGACGCTTGATCGGTTCCCCTGCCTGTCCTATCCTGCACCGGTTGGCCCGCCGTTACCGATGGGAGGAACATCCGATGCCTGTTCGCTTCGCTTGGTATACCCCAATCGCCTGTGTCGTGTTCCTGTCGTTCACGGCTCCCCGGGCGCAGCCCCCGGAGTTTCCGGCGGCGGGCGCTGCCGTCTGTCCGGCCGAGGCTGCCTTCGGGCAGGTCGTCACGCTCTCCGGCCTGGCCCGCGGCGGGAGTATCGACAGCTACCGCTGGGTCCAGTTCGACGACGGTCAGGGGCCGCCGGTGACCCTGTCGGCAGAGGACGTTCCGGTCACGAGCTTCGTGGCGCCGTCGGAGCCTGCCGTCCTGAGCTTCCTGTTCAGTGCCTCTGCGGCCGCCGGCGGGGAGCGCGTGACGGATACGGTTTCGGTTCGCGTCTCGGAAGAGGGTAGCGGTCTGCCCCGGATGGCGGCTTTTGGGGAGGCTTCCGGCACGATGGCCTGTTCACAGGCCGACAACGTAGCGGCGGTGGCTCGAGTGGCTGACAGCGTGAGGGTCGAGGGCGGAGTAGCCCACACCATCGGTGCCACGGAGGGCCGGGACCCGGACGACACACGCGTCTTCATCGGCGGGTTGCCGCGGGGAGGCGTCAGCTACCTGTGGAGTGTGGTCGAGGGCGGGGGAGTGCTCACCGACGACGACCTGATCGACGCGGACACCGCCACGGTCGGATTCACCGCGCCCGCCGTCACCGAACGCACCGAGCTGACCCTCTCTCTGCTGGTGGCCGACGTGGCCGACTGCGGCACGCGGTACCAGGTCCGCCTGGTCGTCGAGCCCCGGCCCCTCGAGTGCCCGGAGGCGTCCCCAGTGGCGCTGGCCCGGGTGATCGGGGTCGCCAACGGGCAACGGGTCGTCCGGGTGGGGGACGAATTCACGCTCGACGCGAGCCGCAGCGGCGTGCCCAACGACGACGGGGCCCCGTTGACGTACTCTTGGAGTCAGACCGGTGGCGAGGCGGTCCTGGCGCGGGACCTTTCGTCGGCCCAGGCCCGGGTTCGCGTCGAGCAGGTGGCGACGGCGGCACTGGAGTTCCGGGTGACGGTGGAAGGGGAGCTGGGGTCCGACGAAGCCACCCTCCTGGTGCCGGCCGTTTCCGACTTCCTGCTCTTCTTCAGCCAGATCGCCTTCGGCAGCGCCGGCTCCGTGGAACTCGGCACGGTGCCCATCCTGATCAACGACTCGGAGGACCTAGCCAACGTCCGCATCGAGTTCTTCGACCAGCAGGGGCAGTCGCTGGACCTGCTGCTGGAAGGCGAACCATGGGACGCCGAATCCACCCTCGTCATCCCGGCCCGCTCGGCCCGGCAACTCGCCTTTTCGGCAGTCTCCAACGGCGCTCCGACGGTGGGGTGGGCTCGCGTGACGACCGACCAGCAGCTCACCGGCCTCGTTCTTTACCAGCTCAACGACCGCTCCTCGCCCGGCGTTGGCTTCGAGCTGGGACTCTTCGCCTCGACTCCGGGCGCCCGGATCACGACCTTCTTCGGCCGCGACGACGGCTTGGCGGTCGCCGTGGCCAACCCCGGGAACCAGGCCGCCAACGTACTGTTCGAGGTTCTGGGCGATCCCCTGGGAACGGAAACCCCGGTAGCCATGCGGAACGTGGTCCTGGGACCGGGTCAGCAGCTGGCGCAGTTCCTGGACGCCGAGTTCCTGGGAGGCCTGCCCGACGGGTTTCAGGAGGGAACTCTGGTTGTGCGGGAGCTGGAGGAGCGCTCCATTGTCGCCACCGTGCTGAAGACCGACCCGCTTGGCTTTCTGACCTCCACCCTGCCGGTGGCCGTGCGCCGCGGCGAGTCGGGGGTGATCGCGGGCAACGATCCTCCGGTGGCTCGGCTCCGGGTGGCCACCGGCGACCCGACCGCGGAACCCCAGCCGGTGGCCGACGGTGATCGAATCACGGTGAGCCCCCCGGCAGAGGTCCGTCTGGACGGGAGCACCAGCAGCGACGAACTGGGCGCCGCCGGTCTGCGGTACGATTTCCGGATCGACCAGAGCTTCACCGCCGGGGGCGCCATCCTGACGTTCTCCGGCGAGAGCAGCCGAACGCTGCAGATCGCCGAAGGATCGGTCGGAAGCATCACCGTCACTCTCGTGGTGACGGACCCGTTCGGGGCCTCTGACAGCACAGCGCTCACGATCGACGTGCAGTAGGCTGCCCGGCCGGCGAGTCGGCTTCGGTCCGCCAGGGCTCGTCCGCGAGTTGGGGCCATGGGAGATCTGGTGGGCCCGCCTGTCGGATGGCCGGGGCGTGTTTGTCGCCCACCAGCACGGCCGAGTCGTAGTCAAAGCTCTGGATTTCGGAATTCCTGGCTCTTCCGGCTGCGGAAACCTGCAAGAAGGGCTGTGTCACAGCGCCCGAATCGCCTCCCGGATCACCTGCAACCCGCGCCGCAGGTCCTCTTCCGGAATGTTGAGCGCCGTCCGGAAACGGATGCTCCGCT
>JBFGHG010000698.1:0-2865 GCA_041578395.1 Acidobacteriota bacterium | reverse complement strand
CCGGCCTTGCCGCCGTCGACCCAGTGCTGGAGTCCCACCTTCATTCGCTCCAGGTAGTCTTCGCTGACGTTGATCCGGAGGTTGTCGTAGTTGGCCTCCACCTCCTTCAACACGCGTCCGTAGTGGTTGGCCAACTGGGGCGACAGGTCGATCCACTGCACTTCCTCCAATCCGACCCGCGACGCGAGCTTCCGGTACTTCTCCACCGAGCCCATGGAGGTGAGGTGGATCCGGTCAAGAATCGGCTTGAGGGCCTTCGGCGGGCAGTCTTCACTTTGCATGATGTCGGTGAAGATGAACTCTCCGCCGCTGGCGAGCACGCGGGCCACTTCCGAGAAGACGCGAGGCCGATCGCCGCTATGCAGGATGGCATCCTGGGACCAGACGACGTCGACGGCGCGATCCGGCAGAGAGATCTCCTCGAAATTCCCGTCCACCACATTGATCTGCATGTCGAGCCTGCGCGCCCGGTTGATGTCCCGGTTCCGCTGGTTCTGGATCTCGCTGAGGTTGAGGCAGACGACGCAGCAGCCGTACCGCTCGGCGAGGTAGCGGGCTGAGCCTCCGTACCCGGCGCCGAGATCGAGGACGCGCGCGCGGCTGTCCATGTTCTTGAGCCGACTCGCCATCTGCTCCACGGTGCGCCGGCTGGCGTCGAAGATCGAGTCTTCTTCCCTTTCATACAGGCCGATGTGAATATCCTCGCCGCCCCAAATCGTGGCGTAGAACTGATCCGCGTCGTGGCTGTTGTAATAATCCTGCGCTTTCGCTACGGTACCTGAATAGCCCACCGTCACGCGCTTGGTCTTCTTGGGCTCATTTTTATAGAGCTTTTCGGCCACGTGGACGAAAAAGTCGGGATCCTCGACCTTGTGCGTCTCCTGGAAGTCCGCGTAGGTATGGATCTGCTGAAATCCCACCTCCTGCATGAGGCGGCGGAGGTACTCCTTGCGGAGGGGGAACATGTTGAGGTGGTACTCGGACTTGTCGGGAAAGCGGTAGCGGAACCGGGCGAGCCCCTCGTCGACGTACTCCGGCTCGGCGCTGACGTTGTCCCCGCAGTAGTAATAGATGTGCTTGGACTTGAACCCATCATCCAGGATGCCGTCGTAGTTGCGCTGGTCGAGCACGAGGATGCCGTCATGGTTGAGCGCGGCGTAGAACTCGGCCAGGGCCTTGCGGCGGTCCTGTTCGGAAAAGAGGTGGGTCAGGGAGTTGCCGAGGCAGATGACGGCGTCGAACTTGTTATGGATGTCGCGCCCCAGCCATCGCCAGTCGGCCTGGATGGTCCGCATGATGAAGCCGGATTTGCGGGCATTTTCGAAGGCTTGGGCCAGCATCTCGGGGCTGCCGTCGGCGCTGACCACCTGGAAGCCGGCTTTGAGCAGCTGGACCGAGTGAAATCCCGTTCCCGTGGCCACGTCGAGCACGCGCTTGCAGCCGCGCTCCTTCAGCAACCGGACGAAGAAGTTGCCTTCGCTGGTGGCGCGGGCGTCCCAGTCGATGAGCTCGTCCCATTTCCGGACGAAGCTGTGCACGTACTCTTCCTTGTACAGGTCCGTGCGTCGCTTGGCGATCGGGTTGGCTCCATAGTCCTGTTTGCTAGCCATGCGCACCTTTCCTAGGCTAAAGTGGCCGATAACTGCGTATGAAGCTGAAAAGCGGTGGGAAAGCCGGTCAGGCCGGGCCTCTCTGAGGACTCCCCGCTGGCAGTCGGCAGTCTAACGCGTTGGGCCCCGGATGGCAAGGTTAAGCGCATTCTGAATGTTGAGAGTTTCTACGTGACGCCTACTAGATGTTGTGAATTCAAGAGGTTGGGAGGTCGAGCCTGACCCTGCCACGACTGACACTGGTCTTCAAAATCTCGGCCGCCCTGGCGGGGGCCTTCCTGCTCTTCGGGGCCCTCGAGCCGGCCATGCTGGCCAAGGGGTCCAGGCTGACCCAAGCCTTCCTGCTCGACACCTTCGGCTGGTTCTACCTGACCTCCGTGGCGGGCTTCCTCATCTGCGCCGTCTACCTCATCTTTTCTCGATTCGGGCACATCCGGTTGGGGCAGGACGGCGACCGGCCGGAGTATCGCCTGATCACCTGGTTCGCGATGCTCTTCTGTGCCGGGATGGGTATCGGGCTGGTCTTCTGGGGCGTCGCCGAGCCCACGCTCCATTACCATGATCCCCCCCAAGGCCCCGGCCAGACGGCCGAGTCGGCGCGGCTGGCCCTGCGCTACGCCTTCTTCCACTGGGGGTTCCACCCCTGGGCCATCTACACGATGGTCGGGCTGGCCCTGGCCTATCTGCAATTTCGCAAACGGACCCCCGGGCTGATCAGCGAGAGTTGCCGCCCGCTGCTGGGCAAGTGGGTCGAGGGCCCGGCCGGCACCGCGATCGACACGATGGCGGTCTTCGCGACCGTCTTCGGGGTCGCCACGTCCCTGGGGTTCGGCGCCATGCAGATCAGCGGCGGGCTGTCCTATCTTTTAGGGACCCCCAACAGCATCGGCACCCACCTCATCCTCATCGCGGTCGTGACCGTGCTCTTCATGATCTCGGCCCAAACCGGCCTCCAGCGGGGGATCAAGTATCTGAGCAACATCAACATCGTCCTGGCGCTGTCGCTCCTGGGGTTCTTGTTCATCATCGGGCCGACCAAGTTCTTGATGAGCGTGTACCTCTCCACGCTCGGCAACTATTTGTCCGAGCTGCCCCGGATGAGCCTCCAGCTCGCTCCCTTCGGCGATCAGCAGTGGATTCGGGACTGGACGCTGTTTTACTGGGCGTGGTGGATTGCCTGGGCGCCCTTCGTGGGGACGTTCATCGCCCGCATCTCGAAGGGGCGGACGGTGCGGGAGTTCGTCCTGGGGGTCCT
>JBFGHG010000697.1:0-2869 GCA_041578395.1 Acidobacteriota bacterium | reverse complement strand
CCGGACGGCGACGACCCGCGCCAGCAGGCGAGCCTGGAGGCCGAGCAGCGGGTGGTTGAGTTCGCGCAGGGAGTCGATTTGATGTACCGGGACGCCCAGTACCTGCGGGTGGAGTACGACGGCCAGCAGGGCATCGGGAATTCGGGAGCGGTGCCCCGGCTGGACTGGGGCCACAGCTGCATCGAGGACGTCCGCGACATGGCCGAGCAGTGCGGCGTCAAGCACACGCTGATCGGGCACCACGACCCCAACCGGGACTGGTCGGAGCGCAACTGGATCGACTCGATGCTCTCGCGCGGATGCGCCGGCACCGGCAGGGTCATCGAACTGGCGCGGGCCGAAACCGATTTCGATTTGTGAGGGCGGGCTTCAGAGGACCAGGCGGGCCAGCTCGAGAAAGGCTTCTTCCACCCCCTGTCCCGTCTTGGCGCTGGTTTCGAGCACCGGGCAGCCGGTCTCCTCGAGCGGCTGCACCAGCTCCCCGGTGAGTTTCCACTCCTGCACGAGGTCGACCTTGTTGAGGCAGGCCACCATGGGGAGGCTTCCGTACTCGTCTTCGACGTCCTGGCGCAGCTCGAGGCCCCCCTCCAGGGTCGCGGGCCGGGTGCCGTCCACCACCAGCAGGTACCCGGCCGCGCCCCGCACGTACGACATGGGGACCCGGAAGTAGTCCTCCGAGCCAGCCACGTCCCACAGCATCAGCATCACCTGGTGGCCGTCCACCTCCACCAGCTTCTTGTCCGTCTTGACTCCCAGCGTCATCAGGTAGCGCTCGTCGAAGATGCTCTTGACGAAGCGCTGCACCAGGCTGGTCTTCCCGACGGCGTAGCTGCCCAGCATGCACACCTTTTTCTGCACCAGCTTTTGGGCCACGCGTCGCGTCCTTTCCGGGCCAACCTATCAGTCCCAGCTGGTGAGGCCAAGCAGTTTTTCACCCAGCCCGGTGAGCCGCGCCGGGCCGCCGGCCGCCTCGCGCTCCCGCGGGTTTCCCGGAAAAGCGAAGCCGGACGGGGAGCGGCTCTCCCGCCACAGGCGGACGCGCTCCTCCCGCAGGGCCCGGTCTTCTTCCCGGGCCGGGGACATGGAGACGTACTGCGCCAGGCGGGGCCGATCGCCCCGGTTGGGACCGGTCCCGTGGGGAAGCAGGCCGTGCCAGATCAGCAGGTCTCCCGCCCGGGTGGGGACGGAACGCACCTCGAGTCCGCTCAGGTCGGGACGCCAGGGGTCGCGGTCGGGCGGCTGCCCGGGCAGCCATTGTTCGAAGCGGCGGGGGAAGCCGGCCACGCATTGGAATCCTCCCGCTTCGGCGGGGGTGTCGGTGAGCGAGAGGACGCCCTGCACGGCGAAGGGGACCGGCTGCTGCGAGGTGTCCAAGTCCCAGTGGATGAACCCGGAGAACTCCCAGCCGGGGCGCTGCGGCGGGTTGAAGTTGACGCGGTCGATGGTGACCCACAGGCGGTGCGAGCCCCAGATTTCGCTGAAGGCCCGGTGCACGCGCGGGGACTGCCGGTTGTCCCAGAGGGTCTGATGGTGGTACAGCTCCACCATGCCGCTCCGGTTCAGCTCCCGCATCTCGTTGTCGGGCTGAGGGCGGTACCAGGTCTCGGGGCGTTCCAGGTCCGCCCCCTGAAACTCGCAGATCGCCGCCACGGTCCGCTGCAGCTGGGCGGCAGGGACGGCCCGGGGCACGATCACGTATCCGTTCTCTTCCCAGAAACGCCGGTCCCGTTCGCTCAGTACGCTCATGACGTGGGACGGGCATCCCTGCCCGTCATTCTCGGACGCCGACCGGGAGGCCGGCTTGCAACCCAATCCCCGTGATCGCCGGCGGCGAACCGCCGCCGAAATCGTAACAGACCTCGTGTTCCCCGGTTACGGGTCCTCGAATGACTCCCGCCTCTTTTCCAGCTCCTCCGGAGTGCGGGGCCAATCCTGCCGCAGCAGCCGCGAGAGTGCCCGGTCGGCGAGCAGCTTGCCTCCAGTCTGACACCGCGGGCAATAGTTGGCTTCGTTGGAGGCGTAAACGATGCGCTGGACCGCGGTGCCGCACACGGGACAGGGCCGGCGGTAGCGGCCGTGCACCGCCATCCCCTCCCGGAAGGCAGTCACCTTGGAAGGGAAGCCCTCTCCCGTCTCGCGGCGCAGGCGCTCGGTCCATTCTTCGAGGATGAGCCGCGTGGCCCGATAGAGCCGTTGCATCTCGTCCAGGGCCAACTGCGTGGTGAGGCGAAATGGGGAGAGCCGGGCCGCGTGCAGGATTTCGTCCGAGTAGGCGTTGCCGATCCCGCTCAGGATGCGAGGGTCGGTCAGGGCCCGCTTCAGGGTGTGGCTGACCCCCTGGAGGCGCTGCGCGAACTCGGCTTCGCTGGCCTCCAGGACCTCCAGCCCGCCCGGGTCGTGCTCTGCCAGGGCCGCCTCGGAACGGACCACGTGCAGCGAGGCGCGCCGCCGGGAGCCGGCTTCCGTCAACAGCAGCGTACCGTGGTCGAAGTCCAGGGCGGCCAGTCCCCGCTTTCCGGGCATTTTGGCGCCCCGTTTGCGCCACTGGAAGCGGCCGGCGATCATCAGGTGGAAGACCAGGAACAGCTCGTCTTCCAGTTCCAGCACCACCCGCTTCCCCAGGCGCCTCGAGCCGGCGACGCGCTTGCCGGTGGCCTGCTCCAGCGGAGGGTCGACCGAGCGCAGCAGGAAGGGGTTGTTGAGCCGCACCCCCTCCAGGGTGTGGCCCGGCAGCCTCCGCTCGAGCGACTCGATGTAGACGACGACGTCGGGAAGCTCCGGCATGACGTCATCGCCCGCGCCGCAGGGCTCCCAGAACCGCCACGAACAGAGCGGCGCCGATGATCGACCAGATGATCGGGAAGCTCGT
>JBFGHG010000696.1:0-2873 GCA_041578395.1 Acidobacteriota bacterium | reverse complement strand
CGCTGCACGTATCCCGGGCTGACCGTTTCCAGCTCCGACAGGTCGAAGTCGTCGAAGTAGCGTTCGAATCCCTGGCCCAGCCCGAACTTGGAGTCCAGCACGAAGGCCCCCACGAAGGCGCCCGTGCGGTAGCCCTCGCCGCGCAGCACCTCGGCCAGCGTGGTGCGCCCCTCCGGAAGCACGAATCCGGAGTTGTCCCGGACGCCGTGGTAAATGGGGTAGGTGCCCGTCAGCAGGCTGGCGTGGGCGGGAAGGGTCAGGGGCACGGGAGAGAAGGCGTTTTCGAAGCGCGCCGACTCGGAGGCCAGGCGGTCCAGCACCGGGGTGGTGGCTTTCTCGTACCCGTAGCAGCCCAGCCGGTCGGCCCGCAGGGTGTCGATGCTGATCAGCAGCACGTTCGAGCCGGCGGCCAGGGCCTGGGGCAGCGCCAAGGTCAGCACCAGTCCCGCCACGGCCGCGCTCCAGCGGCGGATCATGATCCCGGCACCTCCAGGCTGGGGTTCAGCTGCTTGGCGCGGGCGAAGGCGGAACGCGCCTCGTCCTTGCGTCCCAGGGCGGCGTAGGCCTGTCCCATGTAGAAGTGGGCCAGGCTGGCGCGCGGTTCCAGCTGCACGGCCCGGGCGGCTTCTTCCAGGGCTTTTTCGTACTGGGCGAGCCGCAGATAGGCCAGGCTCAGGTTGACGCGCGCCTGCACGTGGTGAGCGGCGTGCTCGAGCGCCCGGCGGTAGGCCTCGGCGGCCTCCTCGATGCGGCCCAGCGAGAAGAGGTAGGCGCCCAGGTTGTTGTAGCCGTCCACGAAGTCGGGACTCAGCTGGACCACCCGCTGCTCCTCGCGCACCGCCTCCTCCAGCTGGCCGGAACGGGCCAGCAGCGTGGCCAGCAGGTGGCGGGCGCCGAAGTGGTCGGGGTCCGAGGCGATCAGCTCGCGGGCTTCTCTGGCGGCCGGCTCGGCCAGGCCCGCCCGTGAGTACGCCTGAGCGAGGTTGAAGCGGGCCGGGCTGGAGGCGGGGTTGCGCTCCAGGGTCAGTTTGAACTCCTGAATCGCCTTCAGGTACTGCTCGAGCTGCATGTACTCGGTGCCCAGCAGGAAGTGGACGATCGGCATCTCCGGCTCGCTGCGCGCCACGTCCGCGAGCAGCCGCACGGCCTGCTGGCGCCGGCCCTCGCGGGAGAGGGAGATGGCCTGATTGAGGCGGTTGTAGACGCCGATCTTCTCCTTGGGGTCGGCCAGGGCGGACCAGTCCTCATCGCCGGCGCCACTGGAGAAACCGACGTAGCCGAGCGCCTGCAGCTGCTCCAGCGTCCGGCTGTCCACTTCGCCGCCTTCTTCGAGTGCGGCCTCGCTGCCGAACCGGCCCGTCAGGGCCTTCAGTTCCGCCTCCAGCCGGTTGGCCAGTGAGCGGTTCCGGGGGGCCAGGTTTCGCGTCTCGCCGGGGTCCGCAGCCAGGTCGTACAGCTCCGGTGTGGGGGCGCTGATGAACTTGTACTGGCCGTTGGAGAGACTGAACAGGGGGCTCCAGCCGAAGTGGATGCGCGGGTAGTGGGTCTCGGCGTAGGCCGGCAGGTGGGTCTGCCCGCGCCGCCCCAGCATGAATCCCACGAGGCTCTCCCCCTGCGCCCAGGAGGGGACCGCTTCACCCAGCGCCTGGATCATGGTGGGCGTGATGTCGACGCTGCGCACCTGGTTGGAGACCCGCGCGCCTTCCAGCGGCCGGCTGCCGAGCCTGCCTCCGGGCAGTTTGAAGATCAGAGGCACGCGCAGGGCCGCTTCGTAGACGAAGAAGGCGTGGTACTTCTCGTCGTGCTCCCCCAGCATCTCGCCGTGATCGGCCGTGAACACGATCAGGCTGTCGCGGTAGCGGCCGGACGCTTTCAGGGCCTGGACCAGCCGTGCCAGCTGCGAGTCGACGTAGGCGATCTCGCCGTCGTAGGGGCGCTGGCGAAAGCGGCTGGCGAAGGGTTCCGGGGGCGTGTAGGGGTCGTGCGGGTCGAACAGGTGGATCCAGGCGAAGAAGGGCCGGTCCTGCTGCCGTCCGATCCACTCGAGCGCGCTGGAGACGACCACCTCGGCGGGCCGTTCCACCCGGTCCAGGTCGACCCGCCCCCCGGCGGGGGCGGAGAACTCGTCGTCGTAGTGGTCGAAGCCGCGGTCGAGCCCCCAGGCGGCCGACAGCACGGACGCGCCGACGAAGGCGCCGGTTGCGTAGCCGCGCTCGGAGAACCATTCGGTCAACGTCGGAAGCGTCGGGTCCAGCCGTCCCACCACGTCGCGCAGGCCGTGAAACATCGGGTAGGTGGCGGTGAAGATGCTGGCGTGCGAGGGGAGCGTCATCGGGACCTGCACGATGGCGTTCTCGAAGGTGACCCCGTCGGCGGCCAGCGTGTCCAGCGTGGGGGTCTCGGCGGCGGCGTAGCCGTAGGGGGAGGTGCGGTCGGCGCGCAGCGTGTCGACCGTGATCAGGATGACGGTCGGTGATTCGGCGGCCTGAACTGAAGCGTCGGCCGACAGCCACGCGCCACAGAACGCCAGGGCCAGCATCGGAATCGAATGTCTCGTGTGCACGGTCAAAATTATATCGCAGGGATGTGGAAGGGCCTTTTGGGGGCGGAACCGGAATCACGGGCAGGGATGCCCGTGCCACTCACTACCGGTCCTCGATCCGAAACGACGCCCGCTGGATGGCGTAGCTGCGCGAGACGGGGTCGATGGCCTGCAGGTGGACGGTGTAGCTGCCCGGCTGCAGGTCTTCGAGCGGGAAGGCCGAGCCGTACTCGGCCAGACAGGTGCCCGCGATCTTGACCTTGCGCGGGTCGGTGCGGCGCACGATCTCGCCGTCGCGGATGAAGTTGACGTTGATCGTGGCGCTCTCGCT
>JBFGHG010000695.1:0-2876 GCA_041578395.1 Acidobacteriota bacterium | reverse complement strand
GACTGCAGCGAGCCGCAGCAGCAGGAAGTCCTGGACGCCATCGCGTACCCGGACAAGGCGGCGCCGGAACACAGCCATCTGGTGCGCTTCTTCAACGCATTTCGGGATCTGACCGCCAGCGGCTTCTGGACGACCCGGGAGGGGATGGACGATCTCCAGTACCTGGGGAACACGTTCGTGGACGAGTGGAAAGGGTGTCCGCCGGAAGCGCTCCAGCACCTGGGACTCAGCGGCGAAGATGCCGAGTGACGGAGGAGCGGCCCGCGCTCAGCGCGCCCACTTGACCAGTTCGGATTCCAGCAGCTCCTGGGGGTAGGGGGTGCCCTTGTCGAGGTTGCGGTGCTGCATCCAGACGGTCGGCGAGGGCAGGCCCGATTCCCATTTCAGCCGCGGCTCGTAGAGGACGAACAGGTCCCAGGCTTCCTCCACCGGCAGCCCCAACTGGTGCGCGTAGCTGCGGTTGGCGTAGCTCCAGAGGTCCCAGAAGTGCTGGACTCTGGAATCGGGCATGTAGGTGGCGGCCTGCTGGGCCGCACCCCGGCTGTCGTTGCGCAGGATCGGCGTCCACACGACCAGCACCTTCACCTTGGCCTGCGGGTATTTCTGCAACAGTTCGGCGACTTCGGAGGCCCCCCGAAGACAGTGCGGTCAGGTGGGAGACCAGACGCAGACCAGACGCAACCGGTCCGAGGCCTGGTTGAAGGCCGCCTCGAGTTCGTCGGCGTCCGGTTTGAGCGTTGTGACGGGCAAGTCCGCCAGACTCTGCATCGTCAACACCATACCCAGCAGCATTGCCAATTTCATGACAAAGCGTAGGATAGCGAAAAGGCCTCGAGAGTTGCAACGGACGCCGCTTTTTCGCGCCATTTGTGCCGGGCGGGCAGTTCCGCTCTAATGAGGGCGGGGGGTGTTCCATGACGAAAAAAACGTTCCTGCTTTCGATCCTGACATTCTTCACCCTGGCGGCGTCCGCCCCGGAGCCGGACGAGAGGCTGCCGGCCCTCAAAGAGGAGGCCTTCGGACGGGTGGACGAGCTGGCTGGCCTCACCCAGGTGATGGTCGACAAGATCTTCAGTTTCGGGGAACTCGGGTTTCAGGAAGTGGAGACTTCACGCTACCTGAAGCGCGTACTGCTGGAGAACGGGTTCGAGGTGGAGGAGGGGATCGCGGGCATTCCCACCGCCTGGATGGCCAGTTGGGGCTCGGGCAAACCCGTGATCGCCTTCGGCAGCGACATCGACGCCATCCCCAAGGCCTCGCAGAAACCGGGCGTGGCCTACCATGACCCGCTGGTGGAAGGGGCGCCCGGGCACGGCGAGGGCCACAACTCGGGCCAGGCCGTCAACGTGGCCGCCGCCCTGGCGGTCAAGACCATTCTCGAGCGGGAGGGCATCCCGGGCACCCTCCGCCTCTGGCCCGGCGTGGCCGAGGAACTGGTGGCGACCAAGGCCTGGTTCGTGCGCGACGGATACTTCGACGACGTGGACGTGTGCCTGTTCACGCACGTCTCCAACGACCTGTCGGTGAGCTGGGGCGCGGGACGCGGCAACGGCCTGATTTCGGTGGAATACACCTTCCGCGGGGAGTCGGCGCACTCGGCGGGCGCGCCCTGGCGGGGACGCAGCGCGCTGGACGCGGTGGAGCTGATGAACACCGCCCTCAACTTCCGGCGAGAGCACCTCCGCCTGCCCCATCGCTCGCACTACGTGATCACCAACGGCGGCGACCAGCCCAACGTCGTGCCCTCGCTGGCCTCCGTCTGGTACTACTTTCGGGAGCTGGATCAGCCCCACATGAAAGAGCTGTTCGAGATCGGCAACCGCACGGCCGAGGCGGCGGCGCAAATGACCGACACCTCGGTGAGCTGGCGCATCCTGGGGCACGCCTACCCCCGGCACTTCAACCAGACCGTGGCGGAGACGATGTGGTCCAACATCGAGACCGTGGGCCTGCCTACGTGGAGCGAGGCGGACGACAAGCTGGCGCGGGCGCTTCAACGGGAACTGGGGGTCGAGGAGAAGGGGCTGGCCGACGAGCTGGGGGAGCTGCGGGGACCGGTGGAGGAGCCCCGGCTGGGAGGCGGGTCGGACGACATCGGAGACATCTCCTGGACCGTCCCGACGGTCACGCTCCGCTTTCCGTCCAACATTCCCGGAGGGCCCGGGCATCACTGGGCCAACGCGGTAGCCATGGCGACTCCCATCGCCCACAAGGGCGCGACTGCCGGAGCCAAGGTGATGGCCGCCACCGCGCTCGATCTCTTCCTACGCCCGGAGCTGGTGGAGCAGGCCTGGGAGTACTTCCGGCAGGAACAGACGAAGGAGCACACCTACACTCCCTTCATCGGCGAGGAGGATCCCCCTCCCGTCCACTTGAACCGGGAGAAGATGGAGGCGTTTCGCGAGCGGATGCGCCCCTTCTATTACGACGAAACGAAGTACCGCAGCTATCTCGAGCAGCTGGGCATCGCCTACCCGACTCTTCGCAAGGAGCAGGCGCCCTCCGAATCGGACTCCCAATGAACCAGCGGGAGTTGACTCGCACCTCGACTGGACTTACCCTCGACAGCCAGACGGTTCGCTTCAGGGAAATTGTTTTAATGGGGGGTGGGAATGAAGATTCGAGTGATTGCGTGCGTTTTCCTGGCGCTGGCTGCGATCGGCTGGGCGTGGGCCCAGGCGCCGGCCGAAGTCAATATCTCGCTGGACACGAGCGGCTCCACTCCGGTGGTCACGGTCTCACCGACGACGGTTACCGTCGACAAAGGGGGGAAGGTCCGCTGGCTGTCCTCGGGCGATCACAACGCTCGCGTCAAGATCGAGTTCGCGGAAGCTTCGGGCAGGCGAGGCCCCTTTCCGGGCGACGGGCACGCCCGG
>JBFGHG010000694.1:0-2891 GCA_041578395.1 Acidobacteriota bacterium | reverse complement strand
CTCGTTCAACGCCTCCACGTCGGGGGGCGTCGGTCCCTCTCCGCGGCTCGAGGGCGCCAGGACACGGCGGATGCAGGCGCGCTGGTCGCGGACCCGGGCGAGGGACCGAGACTCGGGCCGACTCCTCTCGAACTTCAGCAACCGGGGGCGCCACAGGCCTTGCTCGGGCGGCCCTTCCGACCCAGCACTTTCTGCGCCCACTGCTTCCAGGGCTCGGAAACCTGGGACACGGAAAGCAGCAGCTCGGCCCGCTCCCGCTCTCGAAAATAGATCCGAAACATCTCGCCGACGGTGACGCCGTGGTCGGGTCTTTCCACTACGCTGATTTCGTCTCCAGCCCCCAATTCGCCTTCGCGTCGGATCCGCAGATAAGTTCCCGGACGCCCGGCATCGACGAAGCGTGCGGGGAACTTCTTGTCCTCCATTCGGACGCCCAGCCGCCAGCAGGGGACGCGGGGCTCGGAGACCTCGAGGCGGACAGTCCCCACTTCCCAGACTTCGCCGATCAGCGCCCCCGTGAGGTCCAATCCTTCCGTGGTCAGATTCTCGCCGAACTGGCCAAACTCGAAGGGCCGCCCCAGGTGTGACTCCCACCACTGCGCGTCCTCGACCGCGTAGGCGTACACCGCTTTGTCGGGTCCCCCGTGGGCCTGGCGGTCGGCCTGGTCGTCTCCCTCCAGGTTCACCCCGCGGGCAGCCACCCGCCCCGAGACCGGAGACTTCCAGATTGCGCTGACCGCCTGGCGTCCATTGTGATCGAACTGTCGGATACCTCCGACGTTCACTGACAGCACGCGACCTCTTGCCAGAGACATTCTCCTACTCCTTTCTCCCCTCGAGTGTGGCGCGGGCATCCTTGCCCGTGATTCCGGAATGACGGCCTCGAAGGCCGTCCCACACTCCGGATGCCGCCGTGTCGCGGCAGTAGTCGGCAAAGTCGCGCGGCTCGCGGCCGAGGGCCCGCTGGACACCGTCGGCCACCCAGGCGTTGCGGCCATCCAGGACGGTGGAAAACAGGTAGCCGAGCAGCCAGACCAGGTCGTCGGGCAGGCCCGCCTCCGCCACGCCGGCCACGAAAGCCGGGTGCGGAATCTGGACGTATCGGATGGGGCGGCCCGTGGCGTTGGCGATCTCGCCGACGGCCTCGGCGAAGGTGAGAAGCCGGGGACCGGTGAGCTCGTAGACCTGGCCGGCATGGCCATCCTCCGTGAGCGCGGCGACGGCTACCTCGGCGATATCGTCGGCGTCCACGAACGGCTCCCCGACCTCTCCGGCCGGAAGCGCAACCTCGCCGGCCCGCACCATGTCGACGAACGCTCCTTCCGAGAAGTTCTGGCAGAACCAGCTGCAGCGGACCACGGTCCACTCGACGTCCGGGCGCTGGATCAGGCGTTCGCACTTTTGGGCCTCCTCCTCTCCGCGCCCGGACAACAGAACCAGGCGCCGGGCCCCCTGTTGCACCGCTTGCTCAACGAAGGCGCGAATGACGTCGGTCGCACCAGGGACGGCGAGGTCGGGAGCATAGCTGATGTAGACGGCCCGGACGCCCTCGAGCGCCCGGTCCCAGGTGCTCCGATCGCCCCAATCGAACGGGGGATCGGATTGCCGCGATCCCCCCCGCACGGCATGACCTTTTTCGGACAGGCGCTGGACGATCCTTCGACCAGTCTTACCCGTAGCTCCAACAACGAGAATCAGTGGGTGTTTCATGGTTTCAATCTCCTTTCTGGACCGGCATCTCTCCGGTCATGCCGGCCTGGAAGGCCGGCCCACGACGAATTCCGACGACCTCGTACCCCGATCCGTAAGGGCGAAGGTAGACCTGGATGCCCTGGTTCCAGAGCGGGCGATCCTCGTGCTCGGTGAAGATCTCCAGCATCAGCATCCGGTCGGCCAGCCCCGACATCGGGGCTTCCGGCACCTCGACGGACGACCGCTTCCCGACAACTTCCGGACCCATCGCCCGCGACTGCCCGGTCGCGTTGTCGAAGGTGAACCAACGGTGCCGGTACCTCGACCCCGCAGGCCCGAGGCGGTGTCTTTCCGCAAGATTGACGAACCTCAGCATACCCCCCTCGACCCGGAAGCCGGCCAGCGGATTGAGCCGGTTCAGGAAATCCCCGGCCGTCTTTCTCTGCCGGTGCACGAGCGTCTCGAAGACATACTCTTCTGCTTCGCGGTTACTGAACCGGCCGGTCCCCACGATCGCCCGCAACTCGTCCTCGGTAAACGCCATGACGATCTTCGCCGCCCAGAAAGCGTCCCGGCTGGTCATGCGCACGAACGCAGGGTTCGGGTAGTCGTTCTTCCATTCAGCGGGATCGTAGGCCTCGGACTCGAAGCGTCCCACACCGGGGAGTCTGGTCTGCTCGGGCCAGTCCACTTTCCGGTATTTCGGGGTATGGAAGCCGAAGCTCGAGGCGGACCGCTTGATCAGCGCGGCATCCAGCCAGTAGTGAAAACCCAGGTTGGGAAGCTGCAAGTCCACGGTCCCACTCCCCAGCGTGGAGCCGAAATCGATCAGGTAGTGGCGGACGAAATGCCGGCCGTCCTCCTCGACCCAGGCGTCGAGCGTGTTCTGCGCCCGGCTGTCGTCGTGGTTGAGCCAGGCTGCGAAGACCCGCAATCCCCTCAGCTCCCGCCGGTTCTCGTGAGCGATGACGTCGTTCGGGTCGTCGCTGCGCGTCCCGAAGTAGCGGAACGGCCCCAAGGGCTCACCGTCTACGTACTTGCTGGCGACGACCCGCAACCGTCCGTCCTCGAGACGCGCTGCCTGCCGGAGAATCCTCGCCAGGCGCTTGGGGGTCAACGGCATCCGGTCGCCGAAGCGGTCCACCATTTCGCTGCCCGGTCGGATTCGCAGATCCTCGGGGTGGATGAAGGCCAGATGG
>JBFGHG010000693.1:0-2891 GCA_041578395.1 Acidobacteriota bacterium | reverse complement strand
CTTTCACGGCGGCGACAGGGGTTCAAATCCCCTTGGGGACGCCAGAATAACTCCCAAATACTCAGTAGTTCAGGCGCAGTCTCAAGAAAACCCGGTCTTGGGACATCCGCTGTAACCCTTGAGGTTCCGTAACTGATAGGGTTACAATGGATTCGCTGATGATAAGGGGCTTCGTCCACAAAGGCCTGGGGCGTTTCTACCGGAGCGGCAACAAGTCCGGCATTCAAACGAAACACGCCAGGAGGTTGCGGCTGATCCTCACCAACCTGGATGAAGCCCAAGGCCCCGATGACATGGATTTGCCTGGTCTTGCGCTTCACCCACTGAAGGGGAAGCGAAAGGGAACGTGGGCCGTCAAGGTCAGTGGCAATTGGCGCGTGACGTTCCTCTTCGCTGGTCGTGACGCGGACCAGGTCGGTTACGAGGACTATCATTGACGAGGGATTGATCATGACGATGCACGATCCTGCCCATCCTGGGGAGATTCTGAGGGAATTGGTGATCGAGCCGCTGGGGTTGTCCGTTACCGAGGCCGCCCGACATCTGGCAGTGAGCCGGAAGACTCTATCCAAGGTGCTGAACGGCCGGGGGGCGGTCACACCTGAGATGGCGTTGCGGCTGGAAATGACCTTCCGCAAACCCGACGCCACCCATTGGCTCCGACTGCAGAACGCCTACGATCTATGGCAGGCGCGCCGCCGTTCGCGCGACCTCGACATCACGCCGATCCCGAGCCAAGCCTAGCTCTCATGACCTGGCCCATTCTTGTGCCGGGTTTGTGCCAAAAACGGTCGGGAGAATCAGAAACATCAGAAGTATCGGCAAGTCTCAGATTGGCGGCGCAGGCGTACTAACCGGCGTATTCTCTGCAAGTTACTGTATTTGAATGGTTTCCGGCTCTCCATCCCGGCCGCTCTTTCACGGCGGCGACAGGGGTTCAAATCCCCTTGGGGACGCCAAGCTCGCCCTTCGTCACGTAATCGTGATCGCCTAGCGCCAGTCCCCCCCGAGACAGCTCCAAGAGCGCTCCTCACTTGCACCCTGCTGACTGTTGGTGTCAAACATGACAACATCCCGCGTGGGCAGCAAAGATACAAGACCGGTCTCCCGATCTTCGGCAGGCACCCCGCCGCGCGACCTCAACATCACGCCGATCCCGAGCCAAGCCTTGCACTTGACCTGCCTCCTTCCTGTGCCGGGTTTGTGCCCATTCCCCCGACACGCTCGGCCGCCGGTTGGACGCTCCGGGACGTGGAAGAGTATTACAAGGCGTCCAAGGAGCTGCCAAAAACCCGCGAAGGCCCAAATATTCCTCCTCTCAGAGAGAACTTCCGGCACCGGCCCTGCCGCTGCGAGTCATGAAGCGGGAATTGGAGACGCTGCCGGTGGAGAAGCACGCTTACGGCCGTGATTGAAGTCGAAGGCCGAACGGGAGGAGAATCGAAGGAATTCGAGGAGGTCCTCACATGGCTACCATCACGGAAGTTGCGCCCGACACCTTTCGAATCTCCATCTTCGCTCCCAACATCAACCTGCAGTTCAACCACTTCCTGGTCCGCGACGAGCAGCCGCTGCTGGTGCACGCCGGCTACCGGCGGATGTTCCCGGAGTTGCGGGAGGCGGTGGCCTCACTGATCGACCCGGCCCGGCTGCGCTGGGTCGGATTCAGCCATTTCGAATCGGACGAGTGCGGCGCCTTGAACCACTGGCTGGAGGCGGCTCCATCGGCGCAGCCCGTCTGCAGCTTCGTGGGCGCCGCGGTCAGCGTGGACGACTTCGCCATCCGGCCCGCCCGCGGAATGCAGCAGGGCGAAGTCCTGGAAACCGGGAAGTACCGCTACCGGTTCTGCTCCACCGCCCACCTGCCCCACGGCTGGGACGCGGGCGTCTTCTTCGAGGAGAGGCACAGCACGCTGCTCTGCTCGGACCTCTTCTTCCAGGACGGCGACGTGGAGCCGCTCACCGAACAGGACGTGGTGGGGCGGGCGCGCAAGGCGCTGATCGATTCGCAGGCCGGGCCGCTGGGGAACTCCGTCCCGTACACCCCGATGACCGAAGCCATCCTGCACGGGTTGGCCGACCTGGCGCCCCGGACGCTGGCGGCGATGCACGGCTCCACCTACGTGGGAGACGGCGCCGCCGCCCTGCGCAGTCTGGCGGTCGTGCTGCGGGACACCTTCGACTACCAGAGCTGGAGCATGAAGGCGGCGGTCTCCGCCAAGTGACACCGGAGTGCAAAGAGGTGGGCCGGCCTTCCAGGCCGGTATTCGGAATCACGGGCAGGGATGCCCGTGCCACGCGGCGCCTCAGCCTTCCAGTTCCGTGGCCCAGCGGCGGTCCAGCGAGTACTTCCCGCCGCCCGTCCAGACGAGCGCCGCCGCGATGGCCAGCACCAGCAGGTGGTACTCGAAGCCCTCTCCCGCCTGATTGCCCGCCCAGTTCATGAAGAACCCGTGGGGCCAGTGGACCGTGGCCACGGCTCCCACCATGATCGCGCCGATGCCCAGCGCCGCCGGCCGGGTCAGCAGCCCCAGCGCCAGGGCCAGCGGCGCGAAGAACTCGATCAGCACCACCAGCCAGGCCAGCCCGAGGGGGAGCCCCATCGACTGGACGAAGAAGTCCAGGGTGCCGTTCAGGCCGTAACCGCCCCACCAGCCCAGCAGCTTCTGGGCGCCATGCGGGAACATCACCAGCGCCAGGGCCCAGCGCAGAATCAGCGCCGGCCGCGACCCGTCCGTGGCCATGACCCCCGAAAACGCGGGGAAGGAAACACTCGCCTCTCCAGTCATTGCGTTCGCCATGATTCGTGTCCTCCTAAAAGACTGATTGATGAATAGTTTACATGTGAAGGTTTAATCCAAAAAAAATCAGCGGCTGGCGATCGTGGATCG
>JBFGHG010000692.1:0-2892 GCA_041578395.1 Acidobacteriota bacterium | reverse complement strand
GTCCTCGAGACGCGCCGCCTGCCGGAGAATCCTCTCCAGGCGCTTACGGGTCAGGGGCATCCGGTCGCCGAAGCGGTCCACCATTTCAGTGCCCGGTTGGATTCGCAGATCCTCGGGGTGGATGAAGGCCAGGTGGTTTTCGGGGACGTTGTAGCCGATCGCATGGAAGATCTTGGTGGCGATCAGCTCGCTGGACGAATTCAGTTCCGGGGCGGCGGGAGAATCCAGCTTGATCACGAAGCGGCGGCCGGTCGCATCTTCGACGTGAAAACCGGGAGTCAAGCCCTGGATCTTGGTCTTGAACACGGTCCAGGGAACGGCCGGCCCCGGACCCTGGTTGGGACCTCGGATCAGCTCCTCGAGGGTCATTCTGCGGACGCCGTGCCGGTTGGTGAACCAGCTGCTGTCGGGCACTTCGTCCAGGGTGTTCACGTTGCGGGCTTCTCCGGCGTCTCCTCCAAAGTCGTGGACGATGTGCGAGAAGCGATCGTAGAGGTCGCTCAGCTCGACGGGAGCCGGCTGGGCCGGCGTATCCAGGCGGTCCTGATCCACCCTCAGCGGATCGTCCGGATAGAAGACCGGCGCGGGGCCGGGGGCGCCTGACGGAGTCAACAGCGCCGCCAGCAGGAGCGTTGAGGCAAACATGTGGTGGTCTCCTTTCAGAATCGAGGACCGGCTCCGACGTGTACCTGGAAACCCTCGTTGCTGCGGGCAACATCGATTCGAAGCTGCAATCCCCCGGGGGTGTGAAAGCGCACTCCGAAGCCGAGCGAGCTCTTCAGGCGGGAAAGACCCAGGTCGGCGAGCCGGTCGAACACCTTGCCCGCGTCGCTGAAGAGGGCGAAGTCCGCGTAGCTCCAGACCTCCCACCGGTACTCCAGGTTCATCAACAGGGTGTGCCGGTCGCGGAACCGGTCTTCGGCAAAACCGCGCAGAGTCGTCGCTCCCCCGATCGTGTCCAGCAGATAGAAGGGGATTTCCTCCCCCGCATCGGGAGCGCCGTGCGTCGTTCGGGCGCGGAAGGCCAGCCGGCGGCTTCGCGTACCCAGAGGGATCTGGCCTTGCACCTCGGCGGAAAACCTGCTGAAGCTCCCGCCCTCGGCACCGCGGCCGGCGTACCGCTCGAACTCCAGCAGAGCCGACACCCCGCCTCGCGGATAGCCTCCGTCGAAGAACCGGAAGGCGGCCCGACTCTTGGAGACGAGGAATTCTCGACGCTGGAACAACCCGGGAACCTCGCCCGGGTCGAGGATCGATTCCAGGCTCGGTTCTCGAGAACCCGGGCCGGGACTGACGCCGAGCAGAGCCACCTCTGTACCGACCTCGAGAAACGCGAGCGGCCGATAGGAAACGCCTGCGCCAACCCGGCGGCTCTCGAGCCGGTAGCTGGTCTCCTCCTGGCTGCTCGAATCGGGGCCGATGCCGAAGAACCTCTGAGACGTGAAGTCGGAATAGCGGGCGCTCGCATAGGCGGTGAGGGCCTGGTTGCGGTCCAGCCGCGGAAGCTCGGCCGTGGTTTCCAGCAGAGAGTATCCCCGCGTGGAATAGAGGGCCCGGGTCGTGAAGGTGAACTTCTCGTGGTTTCGGCCGTGAATCGAGCTGGCTCCGAACACGAAGCCCGATCCCGAGGGCATGCCTCCCAGGGCCAGGCGCACCCCCCGGAAACCCTTGACCGTCAGCTTCTCCAACAGAGGCCTTTTCTCGTACGCGAGAATCAGCTTTTCCCAGCGGGAAACCTCGGTGGGCTCCAGCCGGCTCAGTTTCTCTTCTCGCTGCCGGCGGTAGATCTCTTGACGGCTGGACGCCGGCTTCGGCTCGACGGCCGACTCGCCGCCACCACCCTCCGCACCGGCGGCGAAAAGAGAACACAACACCCAAACGGCGAGCTGGTTCAGTATCCATGCGGACCTCATCGTCTCTGCTCCTTGCCTTCTTGGCTGCCTGTTCTCTGCGGTGAAATCCACTGAGTTTCCACCGCAGAGAACGTTGCGCTCCTGCTCGGGTGGGCGGCTCAGGGGCCGGCCAGGGTGCTTTCCATGCGCTGGACCGCCTCGTCGGTCGTCCACACGGCGTTGGCCAGGAAGCGAAAGTTGATCAGCGCCGCCGCGTAGCCGTCCCCCTCGGGGACCTGGGCGGCCGCGGTGGCGTCACTGACCACCGCGACCTCGAACCCTTGCTCCAGCAGCTCGCGCAGGTGGCTCTCGGTGCACAGGTTGGCCGACATGCCGGCCAGGACCACCCGATCGATGCCCCGCTTTCTCAACTGCAGGACCAGGTCGTTGGTTTCGGGCCCGTAGACCTTGTGGGGGCTGGTGACTACCGTTTTCCCGTCTTCGATGTAGGGCTTGTAGCGCGGCAGCCAGTCGGCCCCCGAGTTCGCGAAGCCGTCCAGAGTCAGGGCGCCTTTGCGGTCGAACATGCCGATGCTGTGCATCAGCGCCTCCAGTGCCCCTTCGAACTTCCAGCCGTGGTCGGTGGGGTAGTAGTAGTGAGGCGACACGTACAGCGGAATCCCCGTCTTCTTGGCCGTCTGCATCAGCTGCTCGAGGTGGGGGACCGTCCGGGTGGCGGTGACGTTTTTTCCGACCACCCCCCAGGACACCCCGTCAGGGCTGAGAAAATCGTTCTGGGGATCGGTGATCACCAGTGCGGTGTTCGAGGGATTGACCTCCATGCCCGGATTGGGGAGCTGGGCGTTGGCCATGGTCCCCAGGAGCATCAGTGCGATCAGACTGCCAAACGCGATGAGACTGCCCAAGATCTGCTTCTTCATTGTTCTTTCTCCTGTGAGTTCGAGTGGGGTTCAGTGGCTCGTAGCGGCGGCCGCCCCGGCGGCGGCCGTCCGGTCGAGAAACGAGAGAATCAAGCGGGCGATGGTCTCGCCATCCTCTT
>JBFGHG010000691.1:0-2904 GCA_041578395.1 Acidobacteriota bacterium | reverse complement strand
CTCGGAGGCTCGCGCCGCCGGGAAGTTCGTGGCCGTCGACCCGAAGGCGAAGGAATTCTCCGTCTATCGGGGCGCTTCCGCGATCTCCCCCAACCAGAGAGAGGCCGAGGCCGCCTCCGGCGTCGCGATCACGGACGAAGCCAGCCTGCGGGCGGCCGGGGTCCGCCTTCGGCAGCAGTGCGGGGCGTCGACCGTCCTGATCACCAGGGGTGAGCAGGGGATGGCCTTGCTCGAAGGGGAGAGCCTGCACCTGATCTCCACGATGGCGCGGGAAGTGTTCGACGTCACGGGAGCGGGAGACACCGTCATCGCGGTGTTCACCCTGGGCGTCACGGCGGGGCTTTCGACGCCGGCAGCCGCGCTCCTGGCCAACCTGGCGGCCGGAATCGTGGTCGGCAAACTGGGTACCGCCGTCGTGACTCCCGAGGAGTTGCGAAAGGCCGTCCGGCAATAATCGCGCAGACCCCGCATCGTCGAGGAAAAAAAGAAAGGGGAGGGGACGACATGGGATTCTTCAACGAACCGCTGAGCAGCACTTTCGCGAGGCTGCGGACCGGAGTGATCCTGCTGACGGTCGTGGCGATCATCCGGTTTCTGGCCAAGCCGGCGTTCGGGCTGGCGTACGACGATGCCACTCATCTGGTGAGCCTGGCCTGGCTGCTGCTCATCCTGGTCACCGTCTACGCCGTACCCACCGGCCGGCGGGGAGGCAACTGGAAGGACTACCTGGCCAACGCCCTGGTCTTGACCGCCACCACTCAGGTGTTGATCGTCGTGGCCATCGCCGTGGACGAGTTCATCGGGATCGATACCTTCTATACCGACCCGGACCACGGCGGCAGTATCAACCCGCTCGTCCACATGGCGGCCCACCTGGTCCTCCCGACAGTGGTCCTCACCCTCGTCTTCACGCTGTGGGGCTGGCTGTGTGGGACGGTAGTCCGGCGGGTGGCCAGACCCGCCTGACGAGAACTCAGGACAGCTCGGTCTCGATGAAACGCTGCGCCCGCCGGTAGTCGGGAAATTGCTTCTCGGCCTTGCGGAACTCGGCGTGGTGGAAGTGGCGGCGGCCGTTGCGGCACTGGTCGCCCAGGGCGGCGTGCAGCATCTCGTGGTAGAGCACGAATTCCACCACGTACTCCGGCACCAGGGGATGATCCAGCCGGCGGTTGATCACGATGGCCCGGTGGGCCGGGTCGTAGTGGCCCAGGTTGGTGCGGGCCTTTTGACGGCTCCAGGAGAGGTGCCGGACGTCCAGCGCGTCCTCGAAATAGTTCTCCTCGAGCCGGCGGTACAACCGGCGCAGGTCGAAGATCCGCCCCCGCGGCGCGGTCAGCTGCTTGCGGCCGCGGCGGGCCCGTACCGCCCGGGCACGCCGGGTGATGCGGGGTGTGGTGGTGTATTCCTGGTAGACTCGCTGCGGCCGGGCCGGCGGCCGGCGGCGCAGCAGCTTGCAGATCAAAATGGCGAGGATCGACTCCAGCACCTCGTCCGGAGCGTCCTCGAGCAGGTCGCTGAGCCGAACCCGAAGGACCCCGTCGCGGACCCGCAGGGTGTGCCGCAGCGTGGTGTACCGGTAGAACTCCAGCGTGGCCGGGGGTGGGGCCTTACGGGAGTAATCGGCGTAGAGCCGCTGGACGACGGCCTCGAGGGTAGCGGGGGATCGCAGAGGGAGGTCCAGCTGTGCCATCGGAATCACGGGCAGGATGCCCGCGCCACTTACAACGCTTCCTTCAGGAAATTGACGATGTCGTCGGTGTGGGCGCCGGGCTGAAAGACCCGGGCCACCCCCATCTCCTTCAGTTCCTCGATGTCGTCGTCCGGAATGATGCCCCCGCCGAAGACCAGGATGTCGTCCGCCTCCTTGTCACGCAGCTGCTGCATCAGCTCGGAAAAGAGATGCATGTGGGCGCCCGACAGGATGGAAAGTCCCACCGCGTCGACGTCTTCCTGGATTGCCGCCTGGACGATCCGCTCCGGAGTCTGCCGCAGGCCGGAGTAGATCACCTCCATGCCGGCGTCGCGCAGCGCCCGAGCCACCACTTTGGCGCCCCGGTCGTGGCCGTCCAGCCCCGGCTTGGCGATCAGCACCCGGATCTTGTCTCGTGCCATCTCGTCACCCGTCCGCGCTAGAAGGCCGGTTCGTGGTACACCCCGAAGACGTCCTGCAGCGAGGCGCAGATCTCGCCCACCGTCGCGTACTCCCGGACCGCCTCCATGATCAGCGGCATCAGGTTGCGGTCGGTGGCGGCCGCCTCTTTCAGGTCCGTCAGCGCCCGCCGCACGGCTTTGCCGTCACGGCTGCGGCGGACTTCCTCCAGCCGCCGCGACTGCTGCTCGCGCACCTCCTCGCCGATCTGCAGGATTTCGATGGGCGGCTCCTCCTCCAGCGCGAAGTCGTTGACCCCCACCACGATCTTCTCGTTGCGCTCGACGGCTTTCTGGAACTGGTAGGAGGCGTCCTGGATCTCGCGCTGCGGAAAGCCCCTCTCGATGGCCGCCACCATCCCGCCCATGGCGTCGATGCGGCGGAAGTAGTCGCGGGCGCCTTCTTCCATCTCGTCCGTGAGGGTCTCGACGAAGTAGGACCCTCCCAGCGGGTCCACGGTGTTCACCACTCCGCTTTCGTGGGCGATGATCTGCTGGGTCCGCAGGGCGATGCGGGCGTTCTCCGCGGTGGGCAGGGCCAGCGCCTCGTCCAGCGAATTGGCGTGCAGCGAATTGGTCCCTCCCAGGACGCCCGCCAGCGCCTGGATGGTGGTGCGGACCACGTTGTTGACCGGCTGCTGCGCGGTCAGGCTGCAGCCGGCCGTCTGGGTGTGAAAGCGCAGCTTCCAGGAGCGCGGCTCGCGGGCTCCGAAGCGGTCGCGCATCACCGTCGCCCAGAGGCGCCGTGCGGCCCGG
>JBFGHG010000690.1:0-2909 GCA_041578395.1 Acidobacteriota bacterium | reverse complement strand
GGGTCAGGGGTTCGAATCCCCTCAGCTCCACCAGTTTTCGCTCCCCACGACAGACCGGGAGCCCTTCTCCGCGCTGATGTTTCTGCGACGCGTTCAGAGAGCCTTGGTACAATGGCGCCGATGACACACCTCACTGCTCGTGTTCGAAATGGGCGACTCGTTCTCGACGCGGAGACCAATCTCCCGGAAGGGACCGAAGTCAGCCTGGTCCCCGCTGACTGGTGGGACGATTTGGACGACGAGGACCGCCTTCGACTCGAGCAGTCGCTCGCACAGTCCGAGGATGACGTGAAAGCCGGTCGCGTCCTTCCCGCGGAGATTGTCCTTCGACGGCTGCATCGGCAGGTATGAAGGTTCGCCGCTGGAGCGTCCTCTTCACGGCCACCGCCTCCCGGCATATCGATGCGATCGCTCCATGGTGGGCTTCCAATAGACCGTCGGCACCGAACTTGTTCTCGGACGAGTTGACGACGGCGACCGACCGCCTCTCTCTATTTCCTGGCACTGGGGCACCGTACGAATCGAGCGCGGTCCGCGATCTGAGGAGAATACTCCTGCCGCGTTGCTAATATCACGTCTACTACACGGTCCATCCAATACGGCGTGAAGCCATGGTGCGGGCGGTTTGGCACGCCGCCCGTGGTGAGGGTTCGGAACTCGGCTGAGGCACTCGACCCGGGGTGCAGATAGGGTGCAGAGGGTGCAGTATTCTCCCCCATTCTTCCCCGTTTTTCCACGTTGAAATTCCATAACTCCAATCATTGCAACACTTGATCATTGAATGGCATTCAGGGGGGCAGGGGTTCGAATCCCCTCAGCTCCACCAAATCAAACCCAAGTAATTTCAAATAATTTCCAGGTGGCAGGCTTTGCCCGGAAGCGGTGTTCCTTCAGCTAGAGGTGCCACAGAACCCCGTTTTTTCGGCCCGACGCGCGGCGCGCGGCCGCGCGGCGGGGTCGGCAGAGACCGGAGCTGCGCCTGAGCACCCTCTTCCTGCTGGGATTCGGGCTGCCTGCAGTGGTAAAAGCAGCGAGGGAGTGGCCCGCGCTCGACGACCTAGTTTCACAGAACTTTGCACTGGCGAGAAGGGGAGACGTTCGAGCTGAGCCACCGATTGGTGCTTCCCAGCGGCCTAGCGGAGCGGCTCTGGGCCGAACGGGTTTCGCGGGTCCATACTGAGCAACCGGCGGTTTGGGATTCCACTTGGCTAACCGGGTTGATCTCGACCGTCGCGGGCATCGGTATCGGAGGCACGAGTGGGGACGGCGGTCCGGCGATTGAGGCGTCGTTCTTTCTCTCGAGCGGACTTGCCGCCGACGCCGTCGGCAACCTTTTTCTGACGTCGGGCAACCTGGTGGCCGGGCGGGAGTTCAACGCCCGCATCCGGAAGGTCGATACCGTCACGGGCCTGATCGACGCCTTCTCCGGGTCCAGCGGTCTGGACCTGGGAGACGGAGGCGATCCCGCCTTCGCCCTGCTGGAGCGGCCCAGCGATGTCCGCGCCGTGGCCGGAGGGCTGCTGATCGCCGACTCCGGCAACAGCCGGATTCGCGGGGTGGACCTGGCCGGCGGCGCCATCCGGACCCTGGCTGCGGGAGACCTGGGCAATCCGGAGGCGGTGGTGCGGGACTCCAATGGAGACCTGATCGTCGCCGCCACCAATCTTGGCCAGGTCTTCCGCATCAGCGCCGACACCGCAGAACGCACCCTGGTCGCCGGAAGCCGTTCCGGGGCACCGTACGTGGACGGCGTGCCGGCCGTGGACGCGAGCCTGAACAGCATTCAAGACCTGGCTCTGGGCCCGGACGGCACCCTCTACATCGCGGTTGCACTGATGCATCGGGTCTTCGCGGTAGACGAAGCCGGGACCATCAGGACCGCTGCGGGCAGCGGGGAATGCGGATACGAAGAGGACGACGTCGCGGCCGCCTCCACACCCTTGTGCCTCCCCGTGGGACTGGCCGTCGAGGCCTCCGGGGCCCTGCTGATCGCCGATTTCGGAAACAGCCGGATTCGTCTGGTCGACACCTCCGGGATCATCACGACCGTCGCCGGCAACGGGCAGGCTGGCTACAGCGGCGACGGCGGTCCCGCCCGCGAGGCGTCGTTCTTCGAACCCGTGGGCCTGGCTCTGGACCCGCAGGGGAACCTCTACGTCGCCGACCGTTCCTTCAACCGCCGTACGAGGTCGCCGGGGTTGGGGTCCTTCGTCCGGGTCGTGGAAGCGGAGACAGGCTTGATCTTCACGGTGGCGGGCAGCGGCGACCCCGCGTTTTCGGGAGACGGCCGAAACGCGTTGGAGGCCGGAATCGACCCGATCAAACTCGCGGTGGACTCCAACGGCGACCTGTTCGTGGCCGATGCCGTAAACGACCGGATCCGCGTCGTCCGTCAACCCCTGGCGAACATCCGTCGAGTACCCTGACTTCGCTCGCCCTCGAGCTCGATGGGAATCGGCTCGCCGGGCTCCCCGTCGGCATCACCGGCAGGCCGACGAACGCCGCGATGCGCGAGGACTTCTCGAACTCCTTTCGGCGCGGCTAAAAGGGGGGAGAGGGGCGACGGCTCTTGCGAGCCGTCGCTGTCAGGAAGGAGCCCTCTCTTCGGGCCGTGCATTGCCCGAAACCGATTCATACCCGAGCCGGGCCCCCGCCCTCCCACGGGAGCCCAGGCTCTCAGCGGGCGTGGACCCGCTCGACCGCGAACTCAGCGCCCCGGCCGTGGCACGCCCCGCACCCCTCGCCGAAGGGGGCGATCTGGGTGAAGGCGTGGGCCGCCGTCGCCACACTGTCGTGACACCCTACACATGCCGAGGTGATCGGGGGCAGCGGCGTGAAGAGATCTCCGGGCGCCTCGGTCGAGAGCAGTCCCGGAAGCAGCGGGAACTCACCCGTCTCATTGGCAATCG
>JBFGHG010000689.1:0-2917 GCA_041578395.1 Acidobacteriota bacterium | reverse complement strand
GTGTTCCTGCACGGCGACCCGCAGCTGCTGCGGCAGCGGCTGGAGGAGCGGTCGGGACACTTCATGCCGGCCGGACTGCTCGAGAGCCAGCTCGAAACACTGGAGCCCCCCGAGGACGCCCTGGAGGCGGATGTGGCCGACCCACCGGAGGAGATCGTCGACTCCCTCCTGCAACGAATCGGAGAACGCCCATGCGAGGACTGAAGGGAAAACGTGTCCTGGTCACCGGCGGGGCCAGCGGAATCGGGGAGGCGGCTGCAGTGCGCTTCCTGTCCGAAGGCGCCCGCACCGCCATCCTGGACCGCGACCGGGAGGCCGCCCAAGGCCTGGCCCACCGTCTGCCCGGTTTGGAATCGCCCCTGATCGCCGACGTGAGCGACGCCGCTTCGGTCCAGCGCGCCTTCGACGAGCTGGACGGCCGCTGGGGCGGCCTGGACGTGCTGATCAACAACGCCGGGATCAGCTACCGCCGCCCCCTGCTCGAGACTCCCCTCGAGCAATGGCGCGAGGTCCTGGAGGTCAACCTGACCGGGGTCTTCCTGGTGGCGCAGCAGGCGGCGCGGCGCATGCTCGACGGGGAGGGGGGCGTGATCCTCAACATGGGTTCGACCAACGCCCTGGTTGGACACCCGTACTACGGCGACTACAACGCCTCCAAGGCGGGGGTGCTGGAGCTGACCCGGACCATGGCGCTGGAGCTGGCGCCGCGGGTGCGGGTCAACTCGGTCTGTCCCGGCTACGTGCTCACCCCGATGCAGGAGGCGGAATACAGCCCGGAAATGATCGAGGCGGTCAACGCGCGGATTCCCCTGGGGCGGCACGCGCGGCCGGAGGAGATCGCGGCGCTGTTCGCGTTTCTGGCCAGCGACGAGGCCTCCTACATCACGGGGCAGCAATTCGTGATCGACGGCGGGGAGACGGCCGGCGGGCTGGCCAGTGGCACGGGCATCCCTGCCCGTGATTTCGAATAACGGCGTGGGAAAGCCGCTTCATCCATGCTTGCCAGACCCGGCGTGCGGAGTGTACAAGTAGGGGTTGATTCATTCAGGGGTGGGGATCCGACTGGCGAAGGATTCCCCGGGGGTCCCTACGTAAACGGAAGGAATAATCGATGAGTCGAGGAAAACTGGTCGTTCTGACCGCGCCTTTGACCGAGATGATCGACCACGCCGGCTACTTCATTCAGATGGCGATGGCCTCGCTGCCCATCTGGATGGAGGGCGTGATCAACCGCAAGTATCCGAACTGGCGGAAGGTCGAGCGCTACCCGGACGGGTCGGCCCACACGGCGCCCGCGGGACTGCGGGTGCTGGAAGAAGTGATGATCCGCGAGTTCGGCGAAGAGAACGTGGTGGTGTGCTACCCCGACGACCTGGACCAGTTCATCGGCCCCGACACCCGGGTGGTGGCCGTCTCGACCCACAACCCGATGGGCGTCACCTTCGCGGCGGGCGTTTACACCTCGATTTTCGGCAGCTCCAAGAAGCCGATCAACGCCCACTACGCCGACCTGGCCTTTCAGAGGATCAAGGACAACCCCCACCGCGACCACTACCAGGTGGTGGTGGGCGGTTCGGGCGGCTGGCAGATCATCCAGACCGGCTACGCGGAAGAACTCCGGGTGGATTGCGTGATCGACGGGCGCGCCGAATCGGACGACACGGTCGAGATCTTCAAGAAGGCCGTGGCGGGCGAGAAGCTGCCGCAGAAAGTGGAAGTGCAGCATCCTCCCAACGGCGACAACATCCTGTTCCCCACCAAGCCGACCACCTTCGGCGTGGTGGAAATGACCACCGGCTGCGGCCGGCGCTGCCAGTTCTGCATGCCCGACCTGAACCCGCAGATCGGAATGCCCAAAGACAAGATGATGGAGGCGGTGCGGGCCAACGCGGCCAACGGCAACAAGCAGATTTCCCTGGCCACCGAGGACATGTTCATCTGGGGGCAGGTCCACTCGGGGACGCCCTTCTTCTTCCCCAACCGCGAGGCGCTGCTGGACCTGTACCGCAGCGTGATCGAGACGGAGGGCGTGGAGCAGCACGTGCTGAGCCACTGCACCATGGCGCCGGCCGTGGTCGACCCGGAGCTGATCCGGCAGATGTCGGAGATGCTGCTGGACAAGAGCCCCATTCACCTGCAGACCCTCAGCAGCCATCCCAAAAAGAAGGCTCTGGTACCGTTGATCGGACTGGAGACGGGCTCGGTCCGCATGGCCAAGAAGGTGATGCCCAGCAAGGGCGTTCCCTTTTTCATCGACGACTGGCCCAGTGTGTTCATCAACGGCCTGGAGATCCTCAACCGCAACAACTGGTTCCCGATGCTCACGCTGATGGTGGGCAACCCGGGCGAGACGGACGAGGACGTCAAGGCCACGCTGGACCTGATCTACGAGATGGAGCGGCGCGACCTGTTCGGCTTCCTGGTCCCCTCGGTCTTCACTCCGCTCGAAGGCACCCGGATGGAAAAGGGCGAAGGCATCCGGCGCACCCAGGACCTCTCCCCGCTGCAATGGCAGCTGATCATGCAGTGCTGGAAGATGAACATGCGTCCCGGCCTGCAGAGCTGGTGGGGCCCGCTCTCTTACCGGGTAGGCGGACTGCTGCTGTGGGCCTTGCGACTCCGAAAAACCAACGGGCCCAACTTCACCTGGCCGATGCTCAACTTCTGCAGCGCGCTGCCGCGCAAGTGGATGGTGGGGATGGACAAGATCTACGGCGGCACCCCGCTGAAGGTCAAGACGCGGGCCGAGTTGCTGGCCTCCATCCGGCCGGCCTTCTGGCAGTACCTGCGGGAGGACTGCGGCGACCTGCCCGAAGGGGCGACGCCCCAGGCGGTTCACCAGGGCCACGTCGAGGAGACGCTGTCGGCCGCGGTAGGCTAGCCGACAACCCGGAGTGCGGTGGCTTGCCACCGCTTT
>JBFGHG010000688.1:0-2924 GCA_041578395.1 Acidobacteriota bacterium | reverse complement strand
CGGCGTGTCTTGATATTGGCGTCCGTGGGTCCCTCGCGAGCCCATCTGAAAAGGGATCGGTCTGCTCTGTGGGGCCGGGTCGATCCCGATACCGAAGGCAATTCCGATCCCGAGCGGTCGGCGGGAAGGCAGCGGCGATTCGCATCTCGGCATCGGAGTCGCATCGGAAATCGACCGGTGTCGATCATCCGACGCAAGCGGAAGACGAAGGAGGAAAGTGAAGCCGCGCCCGACAACCTATCCGTCCGCCTGCTCAACCGCCACGATGTTGTTCTCGGGGCTGCGGTCGATCAGCTTGTTGAAGGGATCGATGCCGGCCTTCAGAGGCTTCTCGTCGACCACCAGTTCGAAGACCTGTTTCGAGTCGGAGACTTTGACCCGTTTCAGAATGAGAACCTTCCCCTCGGGGGGAGTGTCGGCTCCTTTCTCGCCGAAAACGCCCACATCCACCCAGTCGTCGATCGGGACCGACTCTTCGCGGCCTTGACCGTCGGAGCGGAACTTGGCGGCTTCCACTTCGATGCGGACCGAGAAACGCCCGTCGCCGGAAGTCCGGCTGCGGGCGCTCAGGGCGCGGTTTTCGTAAAGCGTGATCGACTCGAACAGGTCCGTCAGCAGAGCCTGGTTCTCGGGAGGCGCGGCTCGGCGGACGAAGGAAAGAAACTCCCGAGAGGTCGTGTAGGGGGGTTGTTGGAACTTGACGGCCTCGACGTAGTCCGCGAGCGCCCGGTTGAGGACGTCCTCGCCCAGATAGTCCTGCAACGCGTACATCACGACGCTTCCCTTTCGGTAGTGGATGTAGGGCTGGTTCTCGACCAGCAGCAGGGGCAATTCCTCGAGCAATTCGCCGCCCCGCGACCGCAGGTAGTTGTCCAGCTCGTACTTGAGAAAGCGCCGCATCATCTGCGGCCCGTATTCCTGCTTCATCACCATCAGGGCCGAGTACTGCGACATGGTCTCGGACATCACCGTGGCGCCCTGGTTGAACCCGCCGATCACCTGGTGCGCCCACCACTGATGGGCGACTTCGTGGGCCGTCACGTAGAACACGTAATCGATGGCTTCCTCGTCGTCGTCCAGGCGCGCGATGAAGCCGATCGACTCCGAGAAGGGAATCGTGTTGGGGAAGGACTGCGCGAAGGAGGCGTAGCGGGGGAACTCGATGATTCGGACCTGTCGGTGCTGATAGGGACTGAAGTGGGTGCTGAAGTAGTCGAGCGACTTTTTGACGGAGTCGATCATCCGCTCCACGTTGTAGGCGTGGGAGGGATGGTGGTAGACCTCGATGGTGACGTCGTTCCAGCGGTCGCGGGTCACTTCCCAGCGCGCCGACAGGTAGGCGAAGAACCCCAGAATGGGCGCGTCCATCTTGTAGTGAAAATAGCGCCTGCCGCTTTCCGTCCACTCCCGCTGCAGGTATCCGGGAGCCAGGGCGATCTGATCGGGACTGGTGGAGACCACGGTCTCGAAATCGATCCAGTCCGATTCGTTGGAGATGTAGTTGTTGCGGCGGGCCGCTTCGTCGTCGATCGAGGGCATCCGCTCCAGGGCGGGCAGGCCGTGCTTGCGGCGATCGTTGGGATCGGTGAGCTGCCCGACGCGGCTGTAGCCCAGATGAGGAAAGTAGTCGGCGCTGTTGAAGAAAGTCCCGTTGTAAACCAGGTTGAGATTGGGGGTGCTGTTGACGAAGCCTCGGGTCTCAACCGCCAGGTCGAAACCGATTTCCCAAGCGGCGCCGGCGGGCATCTCCGGCTCCAGCCGGTAGATGTAATAGCCCAACTCCGCATCCGCCCTTTCCAAGCGGCTCCCCGGCAGCTCGATCCGGTTGATGCGGACGTTGGGGTTGACGCGCAGATGGAGCGCGGGGATCGGGCCGTCCGTCTTGTTGATCAAGGCGTAGCGGCCGCGGACACTCAACGCCCGGCGCTCCGGGTAGATGTCGACGTCGGCGTAGACCGAGGCGATGCGGGGCTGGGGCAGGCCCTCGAACTGCTTGTATTCCTTTTCGTATCGGACCTGGCGCGCCTCCGACAAGTCGTCGGGGACGTACTCGTTGAAGATGTTGGTGTTGATGAAGATCCAGGCGCCGGTCGCCAAAAAGCCCAGCAACGCGACCCCCGTGGCGCCCGCCACGGGCCGCGTGAAACGCTGGCGGGCCAGTTGCAGGCGCAGGCGCCAACTCTCTTCGCTGCCGCGCTGCCAGAAGAGGTGGATCAAGACCGTCAGGATGGCCGCGCCGAAAGCCCAGTAAAGGTAGAACCAGAAGAGCGGAGCGACGAAATGCCCGAAACCGTTCATGTCGGAGTAGGGGGCAGCCGGCGCACCGGCGTACTGGTAGAGGTTGTGATCGTAGTCGAGGGCCGAAAGCGCGGGCCCGCTGATGAAGTAGGCGATCATCAGCAGGAAGCCGAGGTACTTGTTGTTGCTGACGACCTGCAAGAAAAGCGCCAACACCCCCGACAGCAGCAGCGGGACTCCCACCACCAGCAGCATCCCGCGCAGATACAAGCCCGGCTCGAAGTTGAAATAGCCGCTGTAGGCCTGGATTCCGACCGCCGTGACGATCGAGACCAGCAGCAGCGAGACGATCACGAATCCGAGCGCGGCCGTCTTGGCGCCCCACATCAGCCAGTTGGGCACGGGCAGGGCGTCGTAGATTTCATCGACCCGAAAGCTGCGCTCCCTCCAAACCAATTCGCCGCTGTAGAAAGTGATGATGATGAAGACGAAGAGAAATGATCCCTGCAGGATGCGGATCATCAGATGGGTGACCGGATGGATCGGCGTTCCGTAAATCTGATCGATGATGGACGAATTGGCGATCATGTTGAGCACCCCGAACCCCAGAATCACGAAAAAGGCCGGGCTGCGGAGAACGCCGTGGATCTCCATGGCGGTCTGGTTGAAAAAGCGCCCAATCGTGG
>JBFGHG010000687.1:0-2935 GCA_041578395.1 Acidobacteriota bacterium | reverse complement strand
TCGACCTCGAGCGCTTCCAGCATGCGCCTCTGCTGTACGAAGCCGCTCAGGCTCCACAGCAGGAGCATGGCGGCGAACAATCCCGCCAGCACCAGAGAAGGCACCAGAGACGCCCTCTGTCCCACCAGCTGCTTGTCGCGGGGGATGAGGTTGAAGCGCGCGTAGCTGGATCGGTGCAGCCCCGAGACGGCCAGGCCCATGGCGTGCAGGACCCCGGGCGGGGTCTCGGAGCCCGCGCTCTCCTTGATCTTCAGGCCCCGCACCAGCAGCTCTCCGTCCCCGAAGCGCTCCGCCAGAGGCTCCAGGAACTCGGCGGCCAGCGAGCCGCTCAGGTAGACCTGGCGGCAGGCCTCGACCCGCACGGGAAGGCGCGACACGAACGCGTCCACTTCGGCCAGGATCAGCTCCAGCGTGAGGGCTTCGTCCTGCTCCAGCTCCCGCTTGTGAGGGAGGCACTGGCGCGCCCCGTTGGCCAGCACGATCTCCACCGAGTCGGGCTCCAGATGCAGAATCAGGCTGGGCACGCTGCCGAAGCCCGCTTCGTGCACCTTGAAGAGCTGCTGCAGCCCCAGGGTCGAGAACCGGACCGCCACCGGATACAGGCTCAGCTCGCGGAACAGCTGCAGCACGGAGTCGATCGTCTCCTTGGGCACCATCACGATCTGCAGCAGGACGCTGCGTTCCTTCTCGTTGCGTTCCAGCACCACGTAGTCGTAGTAGGAAGACTCTTCCTCGCTCGGGTCCAGCTTGGCGGCCTGGAACTCGACCACCTGGTCCAGGTTCTCTTCGACCTCCAGGGGCAGTTCCACGGAGTGAACGATCACGCTCTCCCGCGGCAGGCCCAGGATCACGTTTTCGCGGTTGAAGCCGTTGCCGCGGACGAACTGCTGCACGGCCGAGTGCAGCTCGGAACTCTCCAGGTCGCGGTACTGTTCGATGACCTGGTAGCTCCTGCGGGTGTAGCCCTGCAGGCCCTTGGCCATCGCGCAGAAGACCAGCTGATTGCGCCGGACTTCCACGCCCAATGAGGATTCCAGGTCGAAAATCGGCATGTCGATCGTCCCCGAGGCTAGATCTCGGTGTCCGCCTCGTTCCAATACAGAATTGTATAACCTTTGGGGCTGGCCGGGTTGATCTGGACCACGGTCCGAATCCGGCTCACCACCCGCGACTGTTCCAGACTGCCGGTGCTGATCAGGGTGAACATGCCGACTCCGCCCAGGGGCCCCACCCCTCCCGGCAGCAGGATCGGCGCCACCTCGGCCGAGAGCCCCGGGTTGCGCTGCATCAGGTCGGTGACATCGAGGTACGGGGACTCCAGCCGCTGCTGGTACACGCGCACGGCCAGGTCGTAGCTCAGGTAGGGCAGGGCCGCCAGCACCTGAAAAGGGGCGGAGTTGACGTTGATCTGGGCGCCCACCGCGAAGGTGCTGACGTACTTCTGCAAGCCGTAGAACTCGACCCGTTCACCCGTCTCGGTCACGCCCTTCTTGCCGTAGAAAATCTCCGGGGTTACGCCCTTGACCAGCAGGAGTTCCTCGGGCACGTCGAAGAACCCGTTCTTGACCTGGTAGGGGTTCTCCAGGGACTGGTAGTAGGAGTTCTCCGCCCCGTTGGGCCGGGGAATGTCGTCCGGGTCGATCCAGTCCAGCACCGAATCGGTGATTTCGTCCGCGGTCACGGCGTCCAGACCGATTACGATCAGCAGGTTGTAGAGCAGGTCGGAGGAGTATTGCCCCTCCGAACTGGCGGGCAGCGTGTTGAGGTTCACCTTGCCCGACTCGTCCAGAATCTCCACCTCCGCGCCGCCCCCGGGCAGGTTCAGCTGGACGGTGCCCGTGAGCACCTCCGGGACCGCGTCCAGTCCCTCTTCGCGGCGCTGCTGCAGCTCCGCCGAGGCGGCCTGGCTGCGGATCACCTCGGAGATGGCGTACTCGATCCCGGCCCGGGCCAGGTAGTAGCTCTGCTTCTGGTCGATCACGTTGCGGGCGGCGTTGACTTCGGTCCGGATGGCGGCGGAAAAGGAAATCCCCAGCAGGCTCATGGCCACCAGCACCCACAGCACCAGCAGCAGCACGGTACCTCGTTCGTCGTGTTGGACCGCCGGACGGATGTTCATCGGTTGATCAACTGCTGAAAGAGGTTGCGCGGGCGCCGTCCGGGCGCGAATCCGGCCCCCCCGAGGGTATTGGCGTTGACCTGCGCCACCAGCACGGTGTCCCCGGCCACGATCCGGATCGCCTCCGGAACCGCCGGCACTTCGTCTCCCCGCCACTCCTCGAACCACTGGTAGCTGTCGCTCTCCGGGTCGTAGCCGTAGTATTCGAACGACAGCTCGTCGACTCCCTCGCGGATGGGGATGGGCGTCCCCGGGGGGATGTCGACCATCGCCTCGAAGCTCTCCTGGCCGGTGTAGCGGGTCTCCAGCGCTCCAAAATAACGCCGGCCCCACTCGTCCTCCGCCAGGCCGTAGCGGACCACCGTCAGGCCCGGGTGTTCCAGCAGGTTGAAGGAGGAGAGGGTGACGAAGGTCATCGACTCGTAGCTGCCGTAAAAGAGTGGGTACTGGGCCGAGGCCAAACCGGCCCGCGTGGGCTGCGCCACCAGCGCCTCAGCGGCGGGCAGGAAACCGCCCGCCGGGCGGGACGGAAAGAGCGAACCCAGCTGCCGCCGAACCAGCTCTTCCATGATCCGCTCCCGGGCCGCCGCCTCCAGCCGCACCTGGCTGCGCTCGTAACTGTTGAGCGACATCCGAAACCCCGAAAACACCACCGCCCCCATGAGCGCCAGAATGGTCAGCGAGATCAGAAACTCGAGCAAAGTAAACCCTTCCCCGTTTCCCCACCTCGCGGTGCCCGGTCTCTGCTGCCTGCCAACCCATTGAAAATTGAACATTGAAAATTACTTGAGATTTGAGATTTGAGATTTGAAGTTT
>JBFGHG010000686.1:0-2938 GCA_041578395.1 Acidobacteriota bacterium | reverse complement strand
CGCATCTTGGCCGCCTCGTTGACGATCTGGTCGAAGGCCGGAAAGATGAAGTCGGCGAACTGGATCTCGGGGACCGGCCGCAGCCCGTTCAAGGCCATGCCGATGGCGGCGCCGATGATCCCCTGCTCGGCCAGCGGCGTGTCGAAGACGCGGTCGGCGCCGAACTCTTCCTGCAGGCCCTGCGTGGCCCGGAAGACGCCGCCGAACTTGCCCACGTCCTCGCCCAGCACCACCACCCGCTCGTCGCGGCGCATCTCCAGTTTCAGGGCGTCGTTGACCGCCTGGATGATGTTGTACACCGGCATCTATACCTTCTCCTCCACGACCTCTTCCAGCTGCCGCAGCTCTCGCAGCTGCTCGCGCAGGTGCCAGGGCGTCTCGTCGAAGACGTCTTCGAACATCGATTCGAGCGGCGGCGGCCCCACCCGCTCGGCCCGCTTCAGCTCGGTCTGAATCTCCTGCTTGATTTCCTCTTCCAGATCGGCCCGGTCCTGCTCGGTCCAGTGCTTCTCGCGGATCAGGTGCCGCTCCAGCCGCAGCAGCGGGTCCTTGTCCTTCCAGGAGGCGACCTCTTTTTCCTTGCGGTAGGCCCGCGGGTCGTCCGAGGTGGAGTGCCCTTCCAGGCGGTAGGTCACCGCCTCGATCAGGGTGGCGCCGCCCCCTTCGCGCGCCTTCTCGGCGGCTTTGCGCGTCTGGTCCAGCATGGCGAAGACGTCGTTGCCGTCCACGCGCACGCCCTCCAGACCGTAGGCTTCCGCCTTGACCGCAATCCCGTCCGAGGCGGTCTGCTGCGAGAAGGGGACCGAGATGGCCCACTGGTTGTTGCGGCACAGAAACACCACCGGCGCCCGGTAGACGCCGGCGAAGTTGGCGCCCACGTGGAAATCTCCCTGGGAAGTGGCTCCGTCGCCGAAGTACGCCAGCACCACCTCCTTGACCTTGCGGATCTTGGCCGCCATCGCCATGCCCACCGCCTGGGGAATCTGCGTCCCCACCGGCGACGAAATCGAGGCGAAGCGGAGTTCGGGGATGGCGTAGTGGTTGGGCATCTGCCGGCCCTTGATCGGGTCGCGCGCGTTGCCGAACAGCTGGCAGAACAAGTCGAACAGCGGGAAGCCGCGGTACAGAGCCGCTCCCAGCTCGCGGTAGCAGGGGACGATCCAGTCGCTGTCGGCCAGCGCCGCCGCGCTGCCCACGATCGAGGCCTCCTCGCCGATCGAGCCGATATAGAAGCCGATGCGGCCCTGCCGCTGCAGGCGGATCATCTGCTGGTCGACGCGGCGGTTCAGCAGCATGGTGCGAAACAGCCGCACCTGCTGTTTGGGGGAAATGTCGGGAAGCTCGGCCCCCTCGGCGAGAGCGCCGTCCGGTTCGAGAATTCGGATGATCGGCTGTGACATAACGGTGATAGGTTCCTTACGAAAAACTGAGCACCTGGCCGCGTGCAGCCTGCCTGAAACGGTCGAACCCGCTCCTGGAATCTTATCAGAGATGTGCGACGGCTCAAACCTTGACTCGACGCCGAACCTGACCCAGCATGCCGCGAGATGATCTGCGACGCCGTGGTGCTGGCCGCTGGAAGCTCCTCCCGCCTGGGCTCCCCCAAACAGCTCGTCCGGATAGGCGGAAAGACGCTGCTGGCGCGCGCCGTCGAAGCCGCCCTGGGATCCGGCTGCCGGCACACCTGGGTGGTCCTGGGATCGGGAGGTGAAGAGCTCGAGCCCGGTTTGGCCGGGCTTCCCGTCCGGATCCTCGACAACCCGCAATGGCACGAAGGAATGGGATCGAGCGTCCGCCTGGCCGCTCAGCGAATCGCCCATCGGCCTGACCCGCCCGACGCGATCCTCTTTCTGACCTGCGACCAGCCGGGCGTGACCTCCGAGTCCCTGGACCGCCTACTTCGAGCGGCCAGCGGCCCCCCCTCGATCGTGGCCGCTTCGTACGCTGGGACGGTGGGGGTCCCCGCCCTGTTCAAGCGGGCGCACTACCCCGAATTGGCCCGTCTCTCGGGCGCGCGTGGCGCCAAGCCTCTGTTGCAAAAACACGCGGATCAGGTGGTGGGCGTCCGGCTGCCGGAAGCCGAGGCAGACGTCGATACACCCGACGACCTCGGCAGTGGCTAACTTCCCGTATGGATCGTCACTACGCCCGTGTCGATTCGGATTTGCCGGATCTGGTAGGGCAGCTCGAACGGCTCCCTGAAATCGATCGGCGGCTCCATCCCCTGCCCCCAGCGGGACAGCAGTGACTCCACCAGAGACACCGGCACCGGATAGCCGTTGATCCGCACACGTTCGATCTGGTAGCGGGCCCGCCCCTCGCTGCTTTGCAGATGCCCCTCGAACTCCACGTCCTGCCGGCCGGTCAGCATCGACATCAGCCAGCTCGAACCGCCGGAGACGCCGGCCTCGTCCAGGTCGATGGTCATCAGCGCTCCCAGGCGGTCGTCCGGCCGCAGTTTCACCAGCAGCTCCTGCAGTCCGGGCGGCCGCTGCTCCCGAAGCTGCAGCGCGACCCAGGCGTTGAGTTCGTCCTCGCTCAGGCGGTGCTGCTTGGGTGGGGCGTCCGTGTCGTACGAGTCGGTGACGATCTCTGTCACCACCCGATCGACTTCGTTGGTCCCCGCAGCCAGCAGGCCGAGGGCGAGGACGGCGGTCACGATCCAGGCGATTCTCTTCATCACACTGTTCTCAGATGCGGCTCTCCGGAAATGTTCTCGAGCCGGGCGGAGAAATTGGACCCCGACCGGCCGCGGGCATAGAATACCGCGCCGTGCCCATACCGTCGCCTTTTCACGAGCGGACCGCTCCCCTGTGCGTCAGCTACGAGTGGAAGGACTGGGCCGGCTACTACGCTGTGCGCACCTACGACTACTGCCACGAGGCGGAGTACTTCGCCTTCCGCGAGTCGGCGGGACTGCTGGACGTCACGCCGCTCT
>JBFGHG010000685.1:0-2939 GCA_041578395.1 Acidobacteriota bacterium | reverse complement strand
GCTACCACCTGATCGACGATCTGACCGTCTACGAGAACCTGGAGATCCCGCTCTCCTACCGCAACATCAAGCGCAAGGAAAGGCAGAGCCTGGTGGCAGACATCCTGGACCGCTTCCAGATCGTGGGCAAGAAAGACCTCTACCCGAGCCAGCTCTCGGGCGGGCAGCAGCAGCTGGTGGGCGTGGCCCGCGCGGTGATCATGAGTCCGCGGGTGATCCTGGCCGACGAGCCGACCGGGAACCTGCACTCCAGCCAGGGCCGCGAGATCATGCAGCTGTTTCAGCAGCTGAACCAGGAAGGGACCACGATCATCCAGGTCACTCATTCCGAGGAGAACGCCGCCTACGGCGATCGGATCATCGAACTGCTGGACGGCTGGGTCGTCTCGCAGGGCGAGAAAGAAGAATCGACACAGGCGCCCGGATGACGCCGGCGCCCTTTTTTCACCGGAGTTTTTGGGGAGTTTCGCCATGAATCGCAAACGCGTCGAATGGATCGTCTGTCTGCTGGTCGCCCTCACGGTCTCTCCGCTGGGCGCCTGGCAGGAGCCCACGCCCGTCAATTCTCAGATCACGGATTCCCTCGAGGACGAACGCGAGATCCAGCTGCCCGCTTCTTACGTGGACCGGGTGCGGCAGGAAGGGGCCGTTCTGGAGTTGAGCCTGCAGGAGGCGATCCGGCTGGCCCTGACCAACAACCTCGAAATCGCCATCGAGGACTACAACGAGCAGCTGGACCGCGAGCAGATCATCAAGGTGAAGGGGTTCTTCGACCCCAGCGTGACCTTCAGCGTCGGGGTGACTTCTTCCGAAAGCCCGACCACCAGCGCCCTGGACGCGGGCGGGGGCCTGGAAGTCCGCACCTTCGACCAGTTCCGGTTCAACACTCAGCTGCAACAGAACGTCAAGGGCGGGGGCGCGCTGCAGATCGATTTCAACAACAACCGGACGGAGACCAACAGCAACTTCGTCTTCATCAACCCGACCTTCAATTCCAACTTCAACGTCTCCTTCATTCAGCCGCTCTGGAAAGGTTTCCGGAGGACGGAAGTGCAGCGCCAACTGAAGCTGTTCAACCTGAGCAGCGAGATCTCCGACGCCCGCTTCAAGCAGCAGGTGGCCAACGTCGTTCAGCAGGTGCAGAACCAGTACTGGGAGCTGGTCTTCGCGGTGGAGAACTACGAGACCCAGCGCAAGTCGATGGAACTGGCCATCATCCAGCACCGTGACAACCGCAAGCGCGTGCAGATCGGGGTGATGGCGCCCATCGAGATCACCTCGTCGCAGGCAGAGGTCGCCACGCGCGAGCAGCAGCTGATCCAGTCGGAGGTCCAGATCATCAACTCCCAGAACGGTCTCAAGCGCCTGCTGGCGCCCGACCCGACGCACAGCATCTGGGACCTGGTGCTGATTCCCACCGACCGCCCGCAACTGGGGGACGTCGAGGTGACCATGCGGCAAGCCATCCAGACCGCGCTGGCCAACCGCCCCGAACTGGAGACGATCCGCCTGCAGATGGAGCAGAACGACGTCAATCGCCGCTATTTCCGTCGGGACGGCAAGCCGGCCGTCGACCTGCGCGGCAACTTCGGTTCGCTCGGAAACGCGGGGACGGTGTTCGCTCAAGAGCCGATCGACACGGACGGCGACGGCGTGCCGGACGCCTTCGGGCCTCCGGTCCCCAACCCGGGGGATCCCCGCTTCGGCAGCTTCGGTAACTCGTTCAACCAGGTGTTCGGATTCGACTTCATCAACTGGGGGGTCTTCGTGGACGTGACGATCCCCTTGCGCAACCGTGCCAACGAAGCCGACCTGGCCCTGACCAACATCCGCGAGCGGCAGTTCCAGAGCAGCTACAAGAACGCGCAGCAGATGATCATGGTGGAGGTGCGCAACGCCTACCAGACCATCGCCACCCGCCAGAAGAGCCTGGAGGCGGCCCAGCTGGCTCGGCGTCTGTCCGAGCGGCAGCTGGACGGGGAGAACAAGCGCTTCGAGGCGGGCCTGTCCACGAACTTCAACGTGCTGCGTTTCCAGCGCGACCTGGCCCAGGCTCAGGTGGCCGAGCTGCGCGCCAGGATCGACTATCAGCTGGCGCTGATCGCCCTGCGCAAGGCGACCTACGAGATCATCCAGGCCAACGACCTGGTCCTGGCCCGAGGCGAGTAACGTGAGGCACGGGCATCCTTGCCCGTGATTCGGCGTGGGACGGGCATCCCTGCCCGTCATTCCGGGTGCCGGCCTGCAAGACCGGCAACACCGTCTTTCAGCCTCGGGTAACTCGGGGTACAGTGAGGGGCGATCATGAGCGATCCCCGAGCCCGTGTCCTGGTCGCCGACGATCAGAAGGACGTCCTGGAGGCGCTGAAGCTGCTGCTCAAGACCGAGGGCTTCGCGGTCGGCACGGCCGCCTCCCCGGCCGAGGCGCTGGAGCAGCTGGAAGACCACCCCTGCGACGTGGCGCTGATCGACCTCAACTACGCCCGCGACACCACCTCGGGCCGGGAGGGCCTCGAGCTGCTGGGCCGCATCCAGCAGCTGGACTCGACCCTTCCCGTGGTGGTCATGACCGCCTGGGGAAGCGTGGAGTTGGCGGTGGAGGCGATGCGCCGGGGCGCCCGTGACTTCGTCGAAAAGCCCTGGGACAACAACCGATTGCTCAGCATCCTGCGCACGCAGGTGGAGCTGGCCCGCGCCCTGCGTCGAGGGCAGCGTCTGGAGCTGGAGAACCAGCTGCTGCGCGCCGAGGGCGTCCCCCCGCTGATCGCCGAGTCCCCCGCCATGCAACCGGTGCTGGAGTTGATCGCCCGGGTCGGCCCGTCCGACGCCAACGTCCTGATCACCGGCGAAAACGGGACCGGCAAGAGCCTGGTGGCCCGCGCCCTGCACTCGGTGTCGCTGCGGGCGGACGCCCCGCTGGTGACGGTCAACGTCGGGGG
>JBFGHG010000684.1:0-2946 GCA_041578395.1 Acidobacteriota bacterium | reverse complement strand
TCGAGGCCGTACCGCGTCGAGGTGAACGTCTCGAAGGTGGGAGCGTCCGAGCCGCTGCGCCTGCCGCCCTACGAGATCTCCGGCCCGCGGCTGGCCAGCGCCCGCTACCTGGACCTGAGCAGCCTGACGCCGGGCCGCTACATCCTGGAGGCGCGCGTGGTGGATGCGTCAGACGGCAGCGAGACGCGCACCCGCACCTCGTTTGCCCTGCTCCCCTGACCCCCGGTCAGCGGTAATCGAACGTCACCTGGATCACAGAGGGAACGTCTATCGGGATCCCGTCCCTGCACCCCGGCGTGAAGCGCCAATACTCGGCGATGTTCCGGATGGCGACCTCTTCGCAACGATATTCGGAAGGTCACGATCACGCCTCTGGACCGTCCACCGGGATGGCGTAGATCTGCACGGGCTGGACGCGGTTCTTGACCTGGATCGGCTTCAGTTTCAGGGCCTTCACGAAACGCCGCACGCTGCGGTAGGTCGACTCGCTGAGGTGGACCTCGCCGCCGGCGCCGTTGGACTCGATGCGGGAGGCCACGTTGACGTTGTCGCCGATCACCGTGTAGTCCATGCGCGTCTCCGAGCCGACGTTGCCGGCCACCATCTCGCCGCTGTTGATGCCGCAGCGCATCTCCAGGGAAGCCACTTCGGGCCGCTGCTTCTTCCAGCCCTCCTTCAGCCGCGCCAGCTCCTGCTGCATCCGGACGCCGGCCTTCACGGCCCGCAGGGCGTGGTTGTCGCCGCGCTTTCGAGGCAGGAAGACGGCCATGATGCCGTCCCCCATGAACTTGTCCACGCCGCCGCCGAGCTCGGTGATCACGGCGGTCATCGCCGTCATGTACTCGTTGAGAAAGCTCACCACCCGCTGCGGCCGGAGCGTCTCCGACAGCCGCGTGAATCCCTTGATGTCGCAAAAGAGTACCGTGGCCCGGACGGTCTTGCCCCCCAGCGCCAGCTTTCCACGGGTGGAAGAACGGCTGCGCGCCAGACGCATCAGCGCCTCGTTGCACTGCCGTATCCGCTCGAGCCGAACCACGGGCCCACCTTTCAAAAGCGGCCGCTCCAATTCAAAAACGGTGGCCAAATCATAATCAATCGTCCGTCGGAAAACAGAAGAGGCGCGATCGCCGGGGGTTCGGTGGCATCCGCACCACCCCATGAGTCAGAATGGGGCGCGGGAAGAGTCATGCCCAGCTACTGGATCGTCGAACGTACCGCAAATCCACGCTTTCCTTACCGGATCTCGATCGAACAGGACGGCGTGACCCGGCTGGCGCTGCGCGTCCAGGAGAAGTGGCCGGGTCCGGGCGGTCAGATCTTCTGCTTGCGGGAACAGGAACTGGATCCCGCCGAACGGCTGGAGCCGGAAGAGCGGGCGCCCATCGTCACGCTGACGCGCCGGGGCCGGAAACTCTCCCTGGCGCTGGACCGGCCGCGCCGGCGGCGCTGCGAGTTCCTCTTCCTGAAGAAGAGCTACCGGAGCCGGGAAGGGGAGTACGAACAGATCTTCTTCCGCACTCAGTCGGCGGTCCGCCAGCACCGCTCCCGGTCCCGGCCCAGCTTGTACGGGACGGGCTCGATCCACGTGCTGATCGACTCGGCCGAGCGCTATCCCTGGAAGTTCGGGGCTGCTTCGGTCGAGAGGAAAGAGCTGCCGGTGGGCGACTACGCCCTGCTGCACGACCACGCGCTGGCGGCCGTAGTCGAGCGCAAGAGCTTCGACAACCTGCTGGGCGACATCGCCTCCATCCAGGTCCTGCACCAGCAGCTGGCCGAGCTGGAGGCGTACCCGCACGCGGCGGTGGTGGTGGAGGCGCAGTACGCGGATTTCTTGGACCGCAGCCGGATCGGAAAGTGGTCCGCCGCCCGGGTCAATCGCATGCTGGGGGAACTGGCCGCCTGCCACCCCAAGCTGCCGCTGGTCTACGCGGGCAACCGGAAGATGGCCAACCAGTGGGCGCAGCAGTTCTTCCTGTCGGTGTCCGCCAAGCTGGCCGACCCGGCGCCCCGGGCGGTGGCCCGGGTGCTGGCGCACGACACTTCGCCCGCCCCCGACGGCGGCCTCGATTTCGAGGTCCGGCGCTGCGTCCTGGAGGAGCTGCCGGACCGGTTCGCAATCGGACAGGTGCGGGAGCGTTTCCCCCAGCTGGGTGACCAGCGGCTCCGCAAGGTGTTGAACGGCCTGCGCGGTGAGGGGTTGATCGAGTGCCGGGGGCGCGGCAGCGGGGCGCGCTGGGTTCGGCTCGGCGGGTGACGGCATCACTTCCCCGGGGATTCACGGGCGGAATGCCCGCGCCACCTCAGCCGCTGGTGCCCACGGGTTCTTCGTCCAGGGCCGAGAAGTAGCGCGCCTCCGGATGGTGGAAGACCAGGGCGCTGACGGAGGCCTCCGGCTCCATCATGTACTCGTCGGTGAGCCGGATGCCGATCTCCTCCGGACGCAGCAGCTCCCACAGCGCCGCCTGGTCCTCGAGCGAGGGGCAGGCGGGGTAGCCGAACGAATAGCGCTTGCCCCGGTAGCGGGCCTTGAAGCGCTCCGGCATGGTCAGCGTCGGCGGATCCGGGAAGCCCCATTGGCCGCGCAGCTTGGCGTGCAGCCATTCGGCCAGCGCCTCGGCCGTCTCGATGGCCAGCGCCTGAATGGCGTGGCTGTGCAGGTATTCGCCCGCTTCCTTGTAGCGCTGGTAGGCCTCGCGGATGCCCTCGCCGGCGGTGACGGCGAACAGGCAGAGGGTGTCGCGCGGCTGGCCGTTGACGGGCGCTCGAGCGACGTAGTCGGCCAGGCAGAGCCCGTCTCGGGAGCGGGGAAACCGGAACTCGGCTTGCGGCCGGGAAGCGCCCGCTTCGAACAGGCGTACCGACTCGCCCTCCCCCTCCGCCTCGAGGAAGCGCCACACGGCCGAGCCCCGCATCAACCCCGTGCGGCATTCCTGCTGCAGCCGGCCG
>JBFGHG010000683.1:0-2953 GCA_041578395.1 Acidobacteriota bacterium | reverse complement strand
GATCTGCCTCCTACCTGAGCCGGACGCTGGAGAAGGCCCCGGGTCCCTTCGTGGTCGCATCGGACTACGTGAAGGCCCTGCCGCTGTCGATTTCGCGCTGGTTTCCCCGGGATCCGGTCTGCCTGGGGACGGATGGCTACGGACGCAGCGAGGCGCGCGAGCAGCTGCGCGACTTCTTTGAAGTGGATTACCGCTTCATCACCCTGGGCGCCCTGCAGGCGCTGGCCCGGGAGGGGGAGCTGGAGGCCCGCCAGGTGAAGGCCGCCATGAAGGACCTCGGGATCGATCCCGACAAGGCCACCCCCGTTCTCGTCTGAAAACCCTTGACTGGATAGGATCTTCGACTCATGGCTACCAAATTCGAGCTGCCCGACCTGGGCGAGAACATCGAGGCGGGCGACGTCATCAAAGTCCTGGTGTCGGTGGGCGATACCATCGCCAGGAAGCAGACCGTCATCGAACTGGAGACCGACAAGGCGGTCGTGGAAGTGCCGTCGTCGGTCGCCGGCGTGGTGGAGAAGATCCACGTCAAGGAAGGGGAGAAGGCGTCGGTGGGGCAGCTGATCCTGACCGTGTCCGACGGCGCCGCCGCGCAGCAGTCGAAGCAGCCCGAAGCGGAGAAGGAAGAGGCGAAGGAAGAGAAGGCCGCCGCCAAGCCGGTGGAAGGCGGCAAAGACGAGCCGGAAGAGGAGGAACCGCGGGAATCTCCCGCGCCGCGCCCCGAGCCGGCCCCCGCCGGCCAGCCTCCGGGCGGCGAAGTGGTGGATTTTCGGCCGGCCCGGGAACGGGACGAACGGGCGCCGATTGCAGCCTCCCCCTCGGTCCGCCGTTTCGCCCGCGAGATCGGCGTCGAGCTCTCGCGGGTCGAAGGAAGCGGGCCGCAGGGCCGGATTTCACGGGAAGACGTCAAAGCCCACGCCCGCTCGCGCGCAGGCGGAGTCGTCGCGGCAGAGGGGGCGGTTGCACCCGCGGCCGCCCAGCTTCCCGACTTCACGCGCTGGGGAGAGGTCCGGCGCGAGAAGTTCTCCAACGTCCGCCGCAAGACCGCCGAGCACATGGCGCGCTGCTGGCTGACCGTCCCGCACGTGACGCAGAACGACGAGTGTGACGTCACCGAGCTGGAGCGGCGGCGCAAGCAGTACGCCCCCCGCGTGGAGCAGGCTGGGGGAAAGCTGACGGTGACCGGGATCGCCGTCAAAGTCCTGGCCGGAGCCCTCAAGGTCTTTCCCCAGTTCAACGCCAGCATCGACGTGGCCGCCGAAGAGGTCGTCCACAAGGAGTACGTCAACATCGGCGTGGCCGTGGACACCCCGCGCGGACTGTTGGTGCCGGTGCTGCGCGAGGTGGACCGCAAAAACATCGTCCAGCTGTCGGTGGAGCTGCAGCAGCTGGCCGGCAAAGCGCGCGAAGGCAAGGTGAGCCCCGAGATGCTGCAGGGGGGAACGTTCACGGTCACCAACCTGGGCGGCATCGGCGGGACGTCTTTTTCGCCGATCGTCAACTGGCCCGAGGTGGCGATCCTGGGGATCTCGCGCGGGCGGGTGCAGCCGGTGTACCGGGACGGCCAGTTCGTGCCCCGCACGATCCTGCCGCTCTCGCTCTCCTACGACCACCGGCTGATCGACGGGGCGGACGCGGCTCGCTTCCTGCGCTGGGTCTGCTCGGCTTTGGAGGACCCCTTCCTGCTGGCGCTGGAGGGGTAGGAGTGGCACAGGCAACCCTGCCTGTGATTCCCGCTTCCTTCCGGATCACGGCCGGGAAGGCCCGGCCGAGTAGTAGCATGACTCAGGCATGAACAACCGGACACTTGCTGCCTTTCTGGCGATTCCTCTCCTGTTCGCCTCCACTTCGCCCCTTCCGGCCCAGGACTCCCGGCCCGGCGTCGCTCTGGTCCTGAGCGGCGGCGGCGCCCGCGGCGGGGCGCACGTCGGCGTCCTCAAGGTGCTCGAAGAGGAGCAAATCCCGATCGACCTGATCGTGGGGACCAGCTTCGGGGCGCTCGTCGGGGCGTTGTACTCGGTCGGCTACTCCGCGGACGACCTCGAGCTGATCCTCGAGCAGGTGGACTGGGACGAACTGCTGGACGACACGCCCGACCGCCGCCTGCTCAACCTCGAAAACAAGCGGCGGACCGACCGGCAGATGTTCCGGCTCGCCTTCGAGGATTTCGAACTGCAACTCCCCACGGGCCTGCAGGCGGGACAGAAGATCCGGCAGCTGCTGGACCGCCTCACGGCCTTTCCCGTCTACGAAGCGGAGGAAGACTTCGACCGGCTGCCGATCCGGTATCGCGCCGTGGCCACCGACATCCTCACCGGCGAGGCCCACGTCTTCTCCGGCGGGCCGATCGGCCGGGCCGTGCGGGCCAGCATCGCCGTCCCGGGCCTGTTCACGCCCTTGGAACTGGGCGAGAAGCTGCTGCTGGACGGGGGGCTGGCCGACAACCTGCCGGTGGACGTGGCCCGCGAGCTGGACGCCCGGGTGGTCATCGCCGTGGACGTCTCCACGCCGCTGCGCAAGAGCAAGGCGGAGTTCCGGTCCATCCTGGACGTGCTGGACCAGGCCGTCAGCATCCACATCGAGGAGCACAAGGAGAGGAACCTGGGGCTGACCGACGTGCTGGTCTCTCCGGACCTGGAGGGCTTCACCTCCTCCGACTTCGCGCGGATCGGAGAGATGATCCCCAAAGGGGAAGAGGCGGCCCGCCGGCGGATGACCGCCATCGACTCGGAGCTGCAGGCGGTCGGGATTCAGCGGGCCGGCGCCTCCAGGCAGCCCCGGCTGGAGCGCGCCACTTTCGACCTGACCCGCTACCAGGTGTCCAACCGCATCCTCAGGCCGCAGCGGGTCGACACCGAAGGGCTCGAGCAGTACCCCGAGCTGGAGCGGCAGGTGCGCCGCAACGCCAGTGCCATCACGCTCTAGCGCATCGACCGGCGCGTCTCGCGGCTGT
>JBFGHG010000682.1:0-2958 GCA_041578395.1 Acidobacteriota bacterium | reverse complement strand
TCCACCAGCCGGGGACGACTTCAGGTCGAGACGGCCGCCTCGGGCGCCGTCGCCCTCCCCCTGGGCGCCGTCACCCTGATCCGGTCCGAGCCGGCGCAGGCGGCCCACCGGGCCGAACTCGAGCGGCTGCGCAACCCCCGCCTGCTCGACTTCTGGGGGGGCTTCTTCGACCTGGGCCTGAGCTTTTCGCGGGGCAACGCCGACACCACCAACTTCACCACCTCGGCCCGGGTCCGCCGAACCACCCAACGGGACAAGATCACCCTGTACATGACCTCGATCTACGCCCAGAACAGCACCACCGGGGATTCGGTGGTGACGGCCAACGCCATCCGGGGCGGGTCGCGCTACGACCTGCAGCTGCGCGAGCGGATGTTCATGTTCGGCTTCGCCGACTTCGAGTTCGACGAGTTCCAGAACCTCGACTTCCGCAACGTGCTGGGCGGCGGCCTGGGCTGGAACGCGGTGAAGTCCGACCGCACCACGCTGGACGTCTTCGGGGGCGCCTCGCTCAACCAGGAGTTCTTCGAAAACGACGTCACCCGGCGCTCGGCGGAGGCCGTGATCGGCGAGGAGTTCGTCCACAACTTCTCGGAGAACACCTCCTTCAGCGAACGGCTCACCTTCTTTCCCAACCTGAGCGAGTCGGGCGAGTACCGGCTGCAGTTCGACTCCGCGTTCACCACGCGCCTGAACGACTGGCTGGCCTGGCAGGTGAGCTTCAGCGACCGCTACCTGAGCAACCCGCCGGTCGGCATTCAGGAGAACGACGTGCTGCTCTCCACCGGGCTGCGCTTCACCTTCGGGCGGAAGTAGCTCCGCCCGGCTGGAGCACGATCAGCAGGTTGGAGGTGAACTCGGGGAAGACCTCGATCTCGCGGGTCGGAAAGCCCTCTTTCGAGACCCGCAGCCAGCGGGCGCGGGACTCGCTGGGACGGACTTCGAAGTATCCGGCGGAGCTGGTGAGCGTCCGCACGCCGGGAAAGGTGCCGACTGGATCCACGACCGTCACCCGCACGTCCGGGACCGGCCTGCCCGTCCCGGAAACCACCCTGCCGCTCCAGAGGGGAGCGCCTTCGAGGACGACACGGGGGTCGGCCAGCGGCAGCCGCAGCTCGGGCCGGGCGGCCAGGTAGCCGGGCGCCCAGATCCGCAACCACATGCTGTCCAGGTCCTGGATCATGGGAATCAGCACGCGCCCGGCGCCGTCGCTGGTGACGGTGCTGCCGTCGGGGCGGACGACCCGGGCGTCTGCGATCGGCCGGCCCTGCTCGTCTTCCACGAGGACCTCGTACGTCTCGGCCGGATACAGTTCCAGAGGCACCGTCGCCAAGGCACCCTTGCTCCCCATCTGGCGGCTGCCGTCGAAATATCCCGGAAGGCTCGCAGTCAGTATGCTGGTGGTCTGCGGCAGCTCTTCGATCACGAAGCGGCCCTGCGAGTCCGTGTTGGTCTGGCGCGGCGCCAACGGGCTGTGCATCTCCCGGAACTGGATCACGCTGAGCTGGAACGTCACGCTCACGCGGGCGCCCGCCAGGGGCTTTCCGTCCAGGGCGTCCACCACTGTCCCCTCGAGCCGCCGGTCGGCCGGGACGAGGGAGTACGACCGCTCGAAGACCCCCGCCCGCCGCACATGCAGCAGGTCCTCCAGGGATGCCATGCCGGGCGAGGAGATCCTGACCGAGAGAAGCCGCGGCCGCGGCCAGCGCCGACGGACGCGGCCCTCCGAGTCGGTCAGCAACGCCGACTCTTCGCCCGACTCGAGGTCGCGCAGAGCAACCGCGGCTCCCCGGGCGGGACTCTGGGCGCCCGTCCAGACCTGAAGGCTCAGCTCGTACGCCGGGAGCGCCGACCCGGGATCGGCGCTCCTCCGCCGGCCGAGCATCGGAGGAAATGCGGTCCCGATCTCGGGACCGGCCGAAGGGAGTGCCTGGCGCGGGGCCACCGATCGGGGGACTTTGGAAGCACCGCCCGCAGGTGCGGCAGCGGCTGCCGGCTGCGTCCGCCGCGGGGGCGGCTCGTCCCGCAGCGGCCACAACCAGAGGAGTCCGGCCAGAGTCAAGACGGCCAGCAGCAGCCAACCCAACCTGCGCATCCAGTCAGACATCGACGGCCCCCCGGGCGAAAGCGGAACTTTCTCCGTTGGATGCGCGGAGGCGGCCGAAGGTTCCGCTCGGCCCGAAGGGTCAGCTCCGCCCTTCCGGCTCGCGCGCCAGATGGCCCTCGACGAAGCGGCGCAGCACCTCGAGGTCGGTCGTCGCCGGGATCCCTTTGGGGAGATCGGGCATCTCCTCGCGGTCCAGGTAGGCCACCACCGGACGCCGGTAGCCCAGGGCCAGAGCCGCCTCGCTGACCGTCCCCGCGCTGCCCGGCAGCACGATGATCACCTTGGGAGTCAGGACGTTGACGTGGTTGCGGGAAAGGGGTTCCTGGCCACGCTCGCCGCTGAGCGTGAGGTGGGTGCGGATGGGCACTTCGACCCACGGGTTGGGGTAGCCCGACGGCGGAGTGCACAGGGTGTCTCCCGGCTGGGCGGGCAGCACGGCCAGCACCAGCCCCTGCCGCTCGGGGTGCTCGGCAAAGGCCCGGCTCACGCTCGTCATCACTCCCCGGCCTCCCCCGGTCAGCAGGTGCACGCCCAGCGAGGCCAGCAGCCCGCCAATCTGGCGCGCCTTCTCCTCGTGCTCCTCTCTGCCGGATCCCATCACTCCCACGATCGCTCTGGTTCCCATGCGCGTTCTCCTCGCCCGCCTCAGCGCGTGAGACAGCCTTTCAGGCTGTCAATCCGGAATCACGGGCAGAGATGCCCGTGCCACGGCGCAGGGCGACCGGCCGCTATTGTAATCCTCCAGCTCGTCTTTCCACGCGTCCGCGTGCCGCCAGGCGGGGTGCCGTGCCCGCACCCCGCTGCCTGGAGGGTGCCGCACGAGCCAGCCGTCAGCCGCCTCCATCGCCGCC
>JBFGHG010000681.1:0-2964 GCA_041578395.1 Acidobacteriota bacterium | reverse complement strand
GCGCGGTAACCGTCCAGGATCGCCCGAGCCTGGGGCCGGCCCTCCAGGATCGGATTGGCGGCCAGCGCGATTTCGGCCCGGGCCGCCGAGCACTCCAGGGCGGCCCTCACCGTCAGCCGCTCGTATTCCTTGACCCGGCCCACCAGTTCCCGCACCGCCTCCGGCAGCCGGCCCGCCGACAACGGCCGGGGGCCGTTGCAGTCGATCACGCAGGGCAGCTCCACGGCGTCGGACGCCTCCAGGTCCGCCAGGGCGCCCTGGTTGGCCACGTCGACCGGCATCACCGTGGGCCGGTTGGCGCGAATGGCCCGCATCACGTCGATGGCGATGCGGTCGTAGCCGGCCGAGCTGCGGTAGAGGTGCTCGCGGGCCTCCTCGATCCGGTTCCGGCTCACCTCTCCGCCCGTTTCGATGGCCATGTAGCTGGCGTTGCGCCGCGCCAGGTAGGTGTCGTAGGCCTGCAGGATCTTCTCCGGCTCGTCCGGGTGGCCGGCCACTTCCGCCGCCAGTTCCTCCTCGAGGCGCTGCACCAGCTGCCCCCGGGTGCGGCCGCCGCTGCGGGTCTCGCGCAGGGCGCGCTGGGGCGAGTAGTAGAAATAGAGATACTCGGTGGGGAACAGGCCCAGCTCCTGAAGGAAGGAGCTTTCGAAAAACGGCATCCGGTACACGGCGGCGGCGTCGGGCCGGGCCAGCAGTTCGGCGATGCGGTCGCGCCCGTCGACCAGGACCCGGCGAACCCACCCGAGGTGGTTCAGCCCGACGTAGTCGAAGAAGGCGTCCTGGAGGGGGACCTCGAGGGCGTGCGCCAGGCTCTCGAACTGTTCCCGCGGTGTGTCGCAGATGCCGACTGCGCGCGCTCCCACCCCCGCCGCGATCAGCGCCTGCGAGACGATGCCGACCGGGTTGCTGAAATTGAGCAGCCAGGCGGCCGGAGCATGGCGGCTCACCTCTCGGGCGTAGGAGACCATCACCGGCACGGTGCGAAGCGCCAGGCCGAAGCCGCCGGCGCCCACCGTCTCCTGGCCCAGCGTCCCGTGCTCGAGAGCGATCGTCTCGTCCAGGACGCGTCCCCGCGTGCCCCCCACCCGGATCGAAGAGATCACGAACGAGGCTCCCTCGAGCGCTTCCTCGAGCCCGTCGGGGAGGGCGACCTGCAGCGGCCGCCCGTGCCGTTGGGCCATGGCCCTGCAGATGCGGGCCGCCGCCCGGCGCTTCTGCCCGTCGATGTCCCACAGGCTCAGCTCGCTGATTCCCAGGTCTCCGTGAAACTGCAGAAAGCCGCTGGTGAGCAGCGGCACGCGGGCTCCCGCTCCACCGATGACGGTCACCTTCATTGCGGTCTCCTCCAGGTCTCGAACTCCTTGCGGGAAGGCAGGCCGGCGACGCCTCCCGCGGCCCGCGTCGAGAGGCCTCCGCAAACGTTGCCCGCCTGGAGGCACTCGGCGAGCGGGCGGTCCCCCATCCAGGCGTCCAGGAATCCCCCGTTGAAGGCGTCGCCGGCACCCGTCGTCTCCAGCGCCATCACCTCGAGGGCGGGGGACGGCACCGGCTCCGAACCGTTCGCCACCGCCAGCGCGCCTTTTCTCCCGCGCTTGACCACCACCGTGTTGCGCCCGGTCGAGAGCCGCGCGAGCGCCTGCTCGAGGCTCTCCGAACCGGTGTAGCGGAGCGCTTCCGGCTCGTTGTGAAAGAGCACGTCCAGCTGCAGGCACAGCTCCCGAAAGCCGTCCGCGGCGGCCGCCTCGGGGTCCCACCCCATGTCCCAGGAGGTGGTGACGCCGCGCCGCCGCAATTCTTCCACCAGCTCACCGAACGGCTGCCAGTCGGCGGCCGCCAGCGCGAAGTGGACGTGGCGGCCCGAGGCCAGCTGCCGCAACCCCTCCGGGGAGAGCAGGTACTCTTCCAGGAACCGGTTGGCGCCGGGATGCGTCAGGAAGTAGCGGTCGGCCCGGGTGGAGACGGCCACCGAGAGCCCCGACATGTCGCCCTCCCGCACCCGCGAGGGCCCCCAGTCGACGCCCAGCCCCTCCAGGGCGGCGCGCGCGGCGGCGTCCAGAGGAGAATCGCCCCACACCGTGGCCAGCCGCGAGGGCCGTCCCAGCCGGGCCGCAGCCGCCGCGGTGATGGCGGCCCCGCCCCCCGGCGAGAAGGCGAAACGGTCGGTCTTGAGTTCTTCTCCGAGTTGCGGAGGGCGTTCCAGGTCGTAGAAGATCAGGTCCAGGTAGAACTCCCCGGCCGTAACCAGCGGACCGCTGCTCATGGCTTCTTCAACTCGATCACGAACTGCTTGGTGGCCGCCATGCGCTCGCTCACGGACTGGTCCTGCTCGGCCTTCAGCCGCCGGTAAGTCTCCAGTTCCTCCCGCGCCTCCTCGGAACGCCCGATCCGCTGCAGGGCGAGCCCCAGCCGGTAGCGGGCCTGGACGTCCTCGGGCCGCGAGCGGGCGGCACGGCGCAACGACTCCACGGCCCGGGGCCATTGCAGCGTGGCGGAGTAGATCTCCCCCAGCAGCGCGTCGGCTTCGAAGAACCCTCCCTGCCCATCCGCCACTTCCGCCAGGTGCCTGGTGGCGCCTCCCAGGTCTCCGATGACGCCTCCTTCCAGCTGCGCGACCCGGAAGCGGGCCATCGTCCGGTAGTAGGCTGCCCGGGGGTCGCCGGGCCGGGCCTCGTGAAAGGCTTCGAACGCTTCCAGCGCCTCCCGCGAGGGCACCTGCTCGAAGGCCACCGCCAGCTGGTTGTAGGCCATCGGCTGGGGCGTGATCCGGAGCGCCTCCAGAATAGCTGAGGCGGCCTCCTCGCTGCGGTTGGTCCCCAGCCGGGCCGCGCCCAGTCCCAGCCAGAGCCGCCAGGAGTCGGGATGGAGCCGGACTGCGCCTTCGAAGACCTGCTGGGCCGTCTCCCAGTTCCAGTGCGAGAGGAACTCGTAGCCCAGGGCGAAGAGATGGTCTTCACTGGGTTCCAG
>JBFGHG010000680.1:0-2966 GCA_041578395.1 Acidobacteriota bacterium | reverse complement strand
GGCCGCCAGCAGGGACTCCCAGCCCTCCCAGGCCTCGGGCCGCAACTGCCGCCCGGCGGTGATGGCCACGCCGCCGCCCGCCTCCAGGTAAGAGCGCACGGCGCCGGCCGCGGGAGGCCGCCGTGGGTCGTCCAAAATCACGAGGGGTGCCGTTTGGGGGTCCAGGCCGGCGGGGAGGCTGCGGACCACCTCGATCTCGAAAGGCAGGTTCTCGCCGGTGGTCAGGGCTTTCTGCAGGAAGAAGGCGGAACGCTGGTTGCGGTCCGAGACGATCAGGACCTTGCGCGGCCGCTGGCGCTCCACCACGAAGTGAAACAGGTTGTCCTCCGGCATGCCGTCGGACGGCTCGAGCACCACCCGGCCGCGGGTGACCCCTTCCAGCAGTTCGAAGGGGGGGAGCGTCACCCGCCCGGTCCCCTGCTCGTCGAGTTCCACCCGGCTCTCGGTGCGCATCTGATCGCCGATCCAGAGCTGCACGCTTCCTTCCCCGGCGCCCGGCGGGCTCTGCTCCACGCGCACCAGCAGCGGGTGAGGATACTGCTTGGAATAGACCTGGCCCAGGACGCGGACTTCCTGAATGTACAGGTTGCGGGTCGGCTCTCCCACGTCCTCGATTTGGACCACGATCTCCGGAGGCACCTTCCAGCCCTGGCTGGAGGTGAGCCCGTTCGCCTGCAGGTCCGTGATCCAGTAGATCTCCCGCTCCCGCCGGCGGTCCTCGTCGAACTGCTCGGCGGCCAGCCGCAGCGCCTCCAGATAGGCGGTTCCCGCGTACGACTTTTCGATCCGCGTCTCGAGCGCCTCCAGCAGGGGGGCCTGGGAGTCCTCCCAGGGCGTCACCACCTGAGCCGCCTCCCCGTACTGGACCAGCAGGCCCTCGTCCCCGTCGCTCAGCGACTGGATTTTGGCGCGGGCCGCCTCTCGAGCGCGCTCCCAGACCGCCGGCCGCGACATGCTGAAGGAGTTGTCGATCAGGACCAGCACGGAGCGGGAACTCAGCGGGTTGAAGCGCGCGAACCACGCCCCCGTGATCACGGGGCGGGTGAAGGCGAGCACGATCAGCAGCAAGCCCAGGCAGCGCAGCAGCAGCAGCAGGAGGTGCTTCAGCTGGCGGCGGCGCATCTGCTTGATGGGGAGCCGCGGGAAGAACATCAGCGAGGCGAAGGGCACCCGGTCCTTCTTCTCGCGCTGCACCAGGTGCAGCAGCACGGGAACGGTCAGCAGCGCGGCCCCGGCCCAGAACAGCGGACTCAGAAAATCCATCTCGGTCGGCGACTCCTTCGTTCTCGGTCAGTCGGCTAATAGTTGCGCGCCCGGGCCGTCAGGTACCGGTAGAGGGCCAGGTCGAGCGGTTTCTCCGTGTTCAGCAGCTGGTAGTCGACCGCCATTTCGGAGGCGGTCTTGCGCAGCCGCTGCACGTGCTTGTCCAGGTTTTCCCGGTATTGCTCCAGCCCCTCGGGCACGTAGACCAGGTGCTCGGCCGATTCCATGTCCTCCAGCGTGGACACGTTCGAAAAGGGGGGCTCCAGCTCGGCCGGGTCCAGCAGGTGAAACAGCAGCATGTCGTTGCCGCGCAGGTGGAAGAAGCGCAGCGCCCTGCAGATCTCGTCCGGGTCCTCGTAAAAATCGCTGATCAGCACCAGCAGCGAGCGCTTGCGCGTGAAGTTGGCCAGCTCCTGCACGGCGCTGGCGATTGCGGTCTTCTCGCCCGCCTCCGCTTCGTCCAGCTGATGCAGCAGAGTCTGGTACTGGCCCCGGCGGGTCCGGGCGGGCGTGTATCCCCGCACCGCGGAGTCGAAGGTCAGCAGGCCCACGGCGTCCTTCTGTCGGCGCGCCAGGTACGCCAGAGACGCAGCCAGGAAGCGCGCGTAGTCCAGCTTGGAGATGCCGTGGCTGGCGAAGCTCATGCTGCGGCTGCAGTCCACCAGCAGGTAGAGCTGGGTGTTGGTGTCCCCTTCGTATTTCTTGACGAAGAAGCGGTCGCTGCGGGCGTACACCTTCCAGTCGATCCCGCGGATGTCGTCGCCCGGCGTGTAGGCCCGGTACTCGGCGAACTCCATGCTGAAACCGTGGTAGGGCGAGCGGTGCAGGCCGGAGATGAAACCCTGCACCACCGTCTTGGCCACCAGCGAGAGGCTGCGGATGGCCGAGAGCACCTGCGGGTCGATGAACCGCTGCCCCAACCCCGCCCGCGCCACGCTGGCCGTCGCCTGACTGGTATCCATCGTTCTCCTATCCCTTGGAATCACGGGCAGGATGCCCGTGCCACCTACAGCCCCGAACTCGGCTTGGGCACCCGCTCGATCAGCCGGTCGACGATGTCGTCGGTGGTGACTTTCTCCGACTCGGCGTGGAAGTTGGTCAGGACCCGGTGGCGCAGGACGGGCTTGGCCAGCGACACGATGTCCTCCACCGAAACGTTGAAGCGGCCCTCCAGGATGGCCCGGGCGCGCCCTCCCAGGATCATGTACTGGGCAGCGCGCAGGCTGGCCCCGTAGCTGACCCAGTCGTTGACGAAGTCGGGCGACTCCGGACCCGGCCGGGTGGCCCGGGTCAGCTGGACCGCGTACCGGGTGACCTCCTCGCTGGCCGGGATGCGCCGGACCACCGCCTGGTACTCCAGCAGCTCCTGCGCCGTGACGACCTGGGTGATCCGGGCCGACTCGGCACCGGTCGTCAGATTCACCACCTGGATCTCGTCGTCCTCCGGGAGGTAGTCGATCAGGATGTTGAACATGAAGCGGTCCAGCTGGGCTTCCGGCAGCGGGTAGGTCCCCTCCAGCTCGATGGGATTCTGGGTGGCCATGACCATGAAAGGCGCGTCCAGCGTCATGGTCTGGCCGGCCACGGTCACCCGGCGTTCCTGCATCGCCTCGAGCAGCGCCGCCTGCGTCTTGGGAGGCGTGCGGTTGATCTCGTCGGCCAGCACCAGGTTGGCGAAGATCGGACCCGGCACGAAGCGGAGC